>NZ_JBVIIT010000006.1:71467-298457 GCF_055569615.1 Streptomyces sp. NPDC031379
CCGCGGAGTGTCCTGTCAGTGGGTCTCCCACCGCGGCTCCCGCGTCCGGGTCCCAGATGCGGATGGTTCCGTCGTCTCCGGCGGATGCCAGTCGGCGGTCGCCGCCCGGGTCCGTCCAGCTGGTGAGTGCCCATACGCCCGCGGAGTGTCCTGTCAGTGGGTCTCCCACCGCGGCTCCCGCGTCCGGGTCCCAGATGCGGATGGTTCCGTCGTCTCCGGCGGATGCCAGTCGGCAGTCGCCGCCCGGGTCCGTCCAGTTCGTGAGTGCCCATACGCCCGCGGAGTGTCCTGTCAGCGGGTCTCCCACCGCGGCTCCCGCGTCCGGGTCCCAGACCCGGACGGTTCCGTCGTCCCCGCCGGAAGCCAGCCGTGGCACTCCTGCGCTGCTCTGCCAGGCGACAAGTGCCACGGCGCCGCCCGGTTGGCGTTCCAGGACCGGGTCGTCCTCGGGCTCATGGATGGCTGCAGATGGCTGGCCTGGCATGGGAGCCTCCCGCCCGTGGGGTGCTGATCCCACAGCCGTCACGGTGTGGTGATGTTGCGCAACGGTCTGTATCGTAACGCAACGTCAGTTCGTGACGGAGGCAATCAGCACACCGATGGGTGGGGTCACGGTGCGGACGTCCGAAGTCAGTTCACGTGCGTACCACTTGCCTGCCACGCTCGCCGAGTACCGTCCGGATCCCGCGCAGCCCATCGACCGGTGGCACCAGCGGGCCGACTCCGCCAATGCCCGTACGACCCGGCGGATCATCGAGGACCTCGTGGGCCGGCCGTCCGCGGTCATCGATCCCTTCTGCGGAGCGGGGAGTTCGGCGGTCGCCGCTCGCGAGATGGGTGTCCCCTTCATCGGGGTGGACATCGACCCGCTGCTCGTCTGTGTCGCCACGGCGAAGGCCCGTTGTGACCGACGGCATCTGCCCCTGCTCGACGCGCCGGGGCTCTGCGACGGAGTCGGCGCGGTCGAGGCTCTGGTCGCCGGCCTGAGCGGCCCCCTCCCTCCCGCCGCGTCGGAGGACGCGTTCCTCTCCGGGTGTCTCGCCCTGACCGTCGCGGCTTCCGCGAGGTCCATGGCGACGGAGGTCAGGCGGTGGGTCGTTCAGGATGCGGCGTCCGGCCCCAGCCCTGCCGGAGCCGGCGAGGTCAGATGGGGTGACGCGGGCGCGCCCGGAGTGTGGGCCGGATCGGAACGGCTCGGGCCGGGCTGGGTGGTCTACGGCTCGCCCCCGTTCCGCTTCACCGGTCCGACGGCTTCCGGGCGTGCTTCCCTGAGAAAGGCAGCCGCCGACCTGCTGACCGCGGCCGGCCGTGCCTCATGGCCACAGCTGCCTCCGGCTGGGAGGCATGCTGCCGACCCGGCGATCCACGAGCCCCTTCGCAGGACTTCGGACGGGACCGACATGGCCCCTTACACCGCGATCGTGCTGCGTCTGCTCAGCCGGCTTCGCGGTCTGCCGGCTCCAGGCGTGGTCATTCTCGAACATGAACCCCCCGGTCCGGGGGGCGGTGATGCTCTGGCCGTGGCACGCCGGGTCCGACTCGACGGCCCGGCGGCGGGCGTGGAGGTCCTGCGCACCCGCCGCTTCTCGGCGTCGGGCTTCCTGTCGCTCATTGTCTGCGAGGTGCGATGACGGAGGCGGATCCCAATCTCACTCAGCTGGAGAGCGCTGCCCTGACCGCTCAGGTGAACTTGGCCGATGGGCATGCGCGGCAGACTCTCTCCACGCATGCCCGGGCCCGGTTGCGCTCGGTGGTCGACGGGGCCTTCGCCGCTGATGTGTCGATACGGGCCGTGGAACAGCGGTTTCTCCGGTCGCTGTCGCGGTGGACCGGCCAGGACTACGAAGGGGCTTCTCGCCGGCTGCTGTACTCCGCGTCGATCGCGATCGACGCCGTCGGCAAGTTCCTGGCAGGCACCCACCGGGTCACCGGCATGGTGACGCCGACGTTCGACAACCTGCCCGCACTGCTGCGTCTCTCCGGCGTGCCGCTGGTCGCGGTGCCACAGGAGCGGCTGATGCCGTTCTGCGACTTCGCCCATCTCGACAGCCTCGGCATCGAAGCGCTCGTCGTCGTGCTGCCGAACAATCCCACCGGAGTCACCTGGACGCGCGACACCATCGCGCAGACCATGCGCTGGGCGGCGAAGCGGCATGTCCTGCTGGTGTTCGACATGTCGTTCCGCATGCTCGATCCGGCCGCATGCTTCGACCTCGTCGCAGCCGGGGAGGGCGCCGGGGCTTCGGTCATCTGCATCGACGACACGGGCAAGGTCCTGTCACTCCTGGACACGAAGACCAGTGTGCTTTCGGCAACCGCCGACATCGGCCCGGCGCTCGAGGAAGTCTGCAGCGAGATCCTCCTGAACGTCTCGTCGGTGGACCTCCTCCTCCTCACGGCGATCCTGGAGGACGAGCACGACAACGAAGTGGAGCGCGCCCGAAGTCTGGTCGTGGGCAACCGCGTACGGCTGCTGTCGGCACTGCCGCCCCTGACTCCGCCCCAGCGGGAGATGCCGCGAGCCGTCGTCGACACCATGAGCGTGGAGTGGCTGTTTCTGGGGCCCCGTCGCGACGACGTCGTGGAGGCCTGCGCGCGGCGGGGACTGCACGTGTTGCCGGGCGACCGATTCCACTGGGAGTCCGGCGACGGGGCCGGACGTCAGCACATACGGCTTGCCCTGTCGCGAGACCCCCACTACTTCGAGCGCGGTGTGCGCATACTCCAGCGGGCTGTCGAGGAGTGCGACAGAACCTAGAGTGCGACAGAACCTAGGTGTCACGGCCGACACGGCCACGAACCCGGCGGAACTCCGGATTGTCGACCGCCGACGGCGCGCCGCCGTCCAGCACATCACACACGGCGCGGGCCGTGGCCATGGCTGCCCTGCCGTTGGCCTCATGCGTGTTGAAGCCCATCTGTGGCAGTGCGAGGAACCGGTCAGGGCCCAACTCGGTCAGCCGGCTCCACTCCGGGCCCTCTCCCACACCGTCGAAGGCCGCACGTACGCCGCGATCCCGCACCGCCACCAGCAGAGCCGCCAGGTCCACCAAGCGGGGATGGACCGTGTTGATCAGAACGCTGCCGTCGGGCGGCAGCGCCAGGTCCGCTGCCGTGAGTTCCGGTGGCTCGCTCGCGTGCGGACCGGGACGGTGCAGCGAGATGACGTCGCTGGACGCCAGCAGATCGGCTTTGGTCCGGAAGTCCACTCCCAGAGACCGCTCGACCGTGATGTCGCGCCGCGGGCTGTGGTAGGACACGTGCATTCCCAAACCGGCGGAGGCCGAGCGGGCCACGCGCCTTCCGATGCGTCCCAGACCGATGATCCCCATACGCCGACCGGCGCATTCCCGGCCCGGGGCGGGCAGTCCGGGGATCGCGCCGCCGGGACGGACGACGCTCTCGGTGAAGGGGCGCGCCATGGTCAGGCACAACAGCACAGTGAACTCGGCGACGGCGTCGGCGTTCGTGCCGGGAGAGGTGATGAAGGCGATCCCACGGCGGTGTCCCGTTCGCCACCCGGGCACGAACGGCTTGTAGTCGGATCCCAGCCAGGCGACCGCTTCGAGTGCCGGATGCAGAGCGAAGTGCTCGTCCGCCGGCTCTTCGTAGCCACCGATGAGGTAGCCGGCCACCCCGTCGAGAGCTTCGTGCAGACCGTCTGTGCCGAGGTGGTCGTCGGTGATGCGGCGAATGCCGTAGTGACGACTGCGTACGTAGGCGCACGCCTCGTCGGTGACCAGACCGGAACCCGTGGCCAGAACGAGCTTGGGACCTCCCACCGCTTCCCCTTTCGAGAAGGCATGAGGGGACAGGATCACTCGGTGTGCATCGGGCGAGGCGTCATTCCCTCGGGACCATAGTCGGGTTCGACGCGGTGGACAACGGTCGAGGAGGTCGACGCCGTACCGTCACCCGAGCCCCCCGACGGGGCGTTCGGCATCGGCCGGCGCCGGCGGGGAGGCGGCGACCGGGCGGGTGCGGCGGGTCAGGTCGCGGACGTCCGGGACGAGCAGCACCAGGGCGGTGACCAGGACGACGAGGGCGGCGCAGCCCCACAGGGCGGCCGTGCGGCCGAAGGCCGTCTCGGCGGGTCCGGCCAGGGCTGTCGCGACGGGGATGAGGGAGACCGAGCCGAACCAGTCGTACGCCGAGACCCGGGAGAGCTTGTCCTCGGGTATCTCCTGGTGCAGCGCGGTCATCCAGGAGACGCCGAACACCTCCACCGTCGTACCCGCGACGAACATCACCACGTACAGGACGCCCACCGGCACCGGCACGGCCAGCGCGGCCGAGGGCAGGGCCAGCGGGAAGACGCACAACGTGCCGGCGAGCAGCAGCCGGCGGGGCTTCCAGCGGGTCATCAGCAGGGCCCCGGCCACCGTGCCCGCGCCGAACGCGGCCAGCGCCAGGCCCCAGGGGCCCGCACCGCCCAGACTGTCGCGGGCGACCAGCGGGCCGTAGACGGCGTCGGCCGCGCCGACCACCGCGTTGGCGATCGAGAACTGCACGACGATGCCCCACAGCCAGGGCCGGCCGATGAACTCCCGCCAGCCCTCGCGGAGGTCGGCCAGCATGCCCTCGCCCGGGGTGCGCGGCGGGATGTGGCTGACGTCGAGGAAGGAGCGCAGGGAGCCGGCGAGGGCGAAAGCCGCCGCGTCGACCGCGAGCACCCAGCCGGGGCCGATCGCGGCGACCAGGGCGCCGCCGAGGGCCGCGCCGCCGAGGGCCGCGCCCTGGGTGGCCATGCGGAAGAAGGCGAACGCCCGGCCCGCCTGCTCGCCGTCGACGGAGGACAGCAGCATGCCCTCGGCCGCCGGGCCGAAGAACGCCTGCCCGGCGCCGCCGAGCGCGGTGAGCAGCATCATCTGCCACAGCTGGGGCTCACCGGCCAGCACGAGCGCGGCGAAGGCGGCCTGGGAGAGGCAGTTGAGGGCGTTGGCGGCGACCATCACCCGGTGCCGGGGCAGCCGGTCCGCCATGGCGCCGCCGATGAGCAGGAACACCACCAGGGGAAGGGTGCGGGAGGCGGCCACCAGTCCGACGTCGCCGCCGTCGCCGCCCGTCTCCAGGACGGCGAACGCGGCCGCGATGAGCGAGCCGTTGGCACCGAGGCCGGTCACGACGGCGGCCGCGGTCAGCAGGGAGTAGTTGCGGCCGGCCCAGGAGGGCCTGCGGGGGCGGTGGGGGGAGACGGCGGTGTTCACCGGCCGACTATGGCCTGTCCGAGTTCACGATTCAAACGGGTTGTCGGCTGCGTCGAACCAGGTGTCGGCCGCGTCGAGCCGGCGTCGGCGGGGCGACACGCCGAAGTGGCCTTTCTTGACCGCTTCTTTGACGGCGACGGCGATGCCTTTTAAGGTGATCTAGTCATGTTCATGACGATTTGCCACCCCCAGGATCTCTTGGTTCCCAAGGAAAGGACCGTCATGCGGAAGCATGTTGCAGCCGTGTTCGGCACGGCCGCGCTCATCGGCGCGGCCCTCCCCGCAGTGGCCGCCGCGCCCGCCTCGGCCGCCGCGTTCACCTGCCACCCCGTCAGCCACACCTACACCGTCAGCGGGGAGAAGGTGCCCGTCCACGCCACGCCGTCCCCGCGCGGCAGGGTGATCGACTTCGTGTACAAGAACAACAAGGTGCGCGCCCAGCTCCAGTGCGACAACAGCACCGGCACCTGGGAGTGCATCGGCCAGTGTCACGACCCGGAGGAGACGCTCAACGGTCGTTGGGTCGCCCGTAACTATCTGAGGGGCTGAGGCTCCATGGGGTTCCGGCCCGCCTCGACGAGGTGGGCCGGAACCCCTGTGACCTCGATCACTCGCCGGCCGGCGTCCCGTGCAGCCGGACCGTGCTGAGGACCTTGAGCACGGTCGCCTTCGGGACCTCGCCCTTCACGCCCTTGGCGCCGTAGAAGTTGAACGACACGAACTTGTGGGCGCCGTTCTCGAAGCCGAACGTGAGCGCCTTGCCGTCGGACAGGCACTTGCCCTTCCGGGGCGTGTCGGTCGACTGGGCCCAGGCGTAGCTGCCCTTGATGCCCGAGGTGGTCGTGAAGGGAGTGGCCTTCTTGTCCCACGAGATGCTCTTCTTGTCCGGGTCGGTGTAGCCGCCGAAGACCCACCAGGCCGGTGTGTTGAGCGCGATCTCGTCGGTGTTCTTGGCGCCGACGGCGCCCTTGGTGCCCACCGCGGCCAGGGCGGTGTCCTCGGTGCGGCCGTCCTTGTCGGTGTCGGAGGTGCACCACTCGGGCTTGTACTCCGCGGCGCCCGACATGGTGATGCCCTTCTGCTTCTCGTCGTCGAACTCGAAGCCGATGCCGATGCCGGGGGATTTGACCACCCAGTCCGCGGGCACGTCGAAGGCGAGACCCCACTTGGGGTTCACCACCACCTTCCAGCCCGCGATGGTCGGCTTGGCCGTCTCGTTGCCGCGCGGGTCGTCTTCCGTGGCCGAGGAGGAAGGGGCGGGCGACGGCTCCGTGGTGGGCGGCCGGCTCGCGTGCTGACCGTTCTTGCCGCCCTTCGCCTCGTCGTCCTTCGAGCCTCCGAGCACCAGGACGCCGGTCACGGTGGCGGTGGCGACGACCGCCACGGCCGCGACGATCGCGATCAGCTTCGTACGGCCGCCACCGCGCTGCGGGGGTTCGGGTATGGGCATGGTGGGGGGCTGCTGCCCCCACTGCTGCTGCCCGTACTGACCGGCCGGGTGCTGCTGTCCGTACTGCTCCGCCGGCTGCTGCTGCCCGTACTGACCCGCCTGCTGCTGTCCGTACTGACCCGCCTGCGGGTACTGCTGCGGTCCGGGCTGCTGATACGGATTCGGCTGCTGGTATCCCGGCTGCTGGTACGGGTTGTGCTGCGGGTTCTGCGCGCCCCCTGGCGGCTGCTGATCTGGCCACATGGCCAGTAACCCTAGTGCGGCGGCGGGCACGGTTCGGTCACCGGTCCTCGGCGGACCTGTGACGAAGTGGGGTGACCGTCGGCACATGACCTGGTCAGGCTCTGCTACTCGTGAGTAACATGGCGTGCATGAGCGCAGACCAGATGTCGATCGGCGAGATGCTCGCCGCCACCGTGCCCATGGCCCGGACGCTGAACCTGGAGTTCCTGGAGACCACTGCGGACCAGGCCGTGGTCTCGCTGCCGGACCAGAGCGCGTACCACAACCACGTGGGCGGGCCGCACGCCGGTGCGATGTTCACGCTGGGGGAGTCGGCCAGCGGCGCCATCGTGCTGGCCGCCTTCGGTGACCAGCTCTCGCGCGCGGTGCCGCTCGCCGTGCGGGCCGAGATCGCCTACAAGAAGCTCGCGATGGGCGCCGTCACCGCGACCGCGACCCTGGGCCGGCCGGCCGCCGAGGTCGTCGCCGAGCTGGACGCGGGCCGGCGCCCCGAGTTCCCGGTGGCGATCGAGATCCGGCGCGCGGACGGAGCGGTGACCGGTGAGATGACGGTGGTGTGGACCCTGCGTCCCAACAGCCAGGACTGATCCCGGCGTTCGGAGAGGGGCTCGAGCGGGCCCCTCTCCGTTTCCGGCCGGGTCACGCCGCCCGGTGCGGCTCCCCGGTGCCGGTGCCGGTGCCGGTGTCGGTTCCGGTGCTGGTGCCGGTGTCGTTTTCCGGGCCTCTGTCTGTGTCGGTGCCCGTGCCCGTGCCCGTGCCCGCGCCCGTGCCCGTGCCCGTGTCGGTACGCGTGCCGCCGGCCTCCAGCCCGGCCACGAACTCCTGCAGCCAGTCCGTGAATTCGGGTCCCAGGTCCGGGCGGGCGCACGCCAGGCGGACCACCGTGCGCAGGTAGTCGGCCTTGTCGCCGGTGTCGTAGCGCAGGCCCCCGAAGACCACCCCGTGGACGGTGCCGGCCGCCGCGAGGTCCTGCAGGGCGTCGGTCAGCTGGATCTCGCCGCCGCGGCCCGGCGGGGTGCGCTCCAGGACGCCGAAGACGGCCGGGTCCAGGACGTACCGCCCGATGACCGCGTACCGGCTCGGCGCGGTGCCGGGCGCCGGCTTCTCCACCAGGCCGGTCACGCGGACGACGCCTTCCTCACCCGTCGGCTCCACTGCCGCGCAGCCGTAGAGGTGGAGTTGCGCCGGGGCGACCTCCATCAGCGCGACCACGCTGCCCTCGTACCGTTCGCGGACCTCCAGCATGCGGCTCAGCAGAGTCTCGCGCGGATCGATCAGATCGTCGCCGAGCAGGACCGCGAAGGGCTGGTTCCCGACGTGGTGGCGCGCGCACAGCACGGCGTGGCCGAGGCCGAGCGGATCGCCCTGGCGTATGTGGTGGATGTCGGCGAGCCGCGCCGGATCGCGGACGGCGTCCAGGCGCACGGTGTCGCCCCTGGCCGCCAGCGCCTGTTCCAGTTCGAAGGCGTGGTCGAAGTGGTCCTCGATGGCCCGCTTGTGCCGGCCGGTGACCATCAGGATGTCGTCCAGACCGGCCACGGCGGCCTCCTCGACGACGTACTGAATGGCCGGCTTGTCGACGACCGGCAGCATTTCCTTCGGGGTGGCCTTGGTCGCGGGCAGGAACCGGGTGCCGAGACCGGCGGCGGGTACGACCGCTTTGCGAACCGTACGGGCAATGGCGGGAGTTGCTGTCGAGTGCGGGGCGATCATGTGGCCCATGCTGGGGCACGCGGATGAGAGCGCGCCCGGAGAATCATGGGAACCGGCTGTGTGTGGGGTTCCAGGGGATACCGTCGGTAACCTTTGTGGAACAAAAAGAGATTGAGGCCGAGTCATTCGAACTTCTTGTTTCCCGTGAGGCGCGTGTGCGAAGGTGAGCCTCCCCGCGGGAGGGCAAAGGCAGGCGCAGAACGCCATGGCCGACCCCTTAGGTACGCACCAATCAGGCACTGCTTTCCGACAGGACGCGGTTTGGCATGCCGTCCTGCGGCTGGAAAGGAATTGGTTCCGTGCAGTCCCCTCACCCCCCACGCCCGCCGTACCCGCCGCTGCCCGGTCCGACCGGGGAGTCCGACCGTGATCTCGTCGCCCGGCTCGGCGGCCCGCACATCGCCCACCATCACGCCGTCGCCCTGCTGCTGGCCCGGCACTGGCGCGCCGCCCGCGACTACGCGATCGTCTGCCTGGCCTCCGCCGGGCCCACGGCCCACCTGGTCGCCACCGCCGCGTTCCACCAGGTGCTCGGCCGCATGGCCGGCGGAGCGGTCGGTGGCGCTCTGCGCCCGCAGCTGCTGACGGCCGTCCGTGACATCGTCCGCGCCTGGGCGACGGACGAAGGAACCTGCGCCACTCTGCCGGAATTGCGCAAAACCACCGGCGGACGCGGGCTCAGCGCGACAAAGCCCGGGACGCCGGAAAGGCGGCAGCTCGCCGAACGCGCATTCCGGGCCCTTCCCGGCGCTTCGCAATGCCTTCTCTGGCACACCGAGGCGGAGGCGGAACCCATAAACATACCCGCTGGTCTGCTGGGGGTCGACGTTGCCACCGCGACGGCCGCCCTGGAGCAGGCGCGGGAGCAATTCCGTGCGGGTTGCGTACGTGCCCACCGTGAACTCGCGCCTTCCCGGGAATGCCGCTTCTACAACCGGCTCCTCGACGTCCCCACGCGCCGCGGCGGCACCCTGCTGCCGGACGTGCGCCGGCACCTGGCGGCCTGCCGGTACTGCCGGTACGCCGCCGAACAGCTCGCGCGGTTCGACGGCAGTACGGAACTCCTGCTCGCCGAGACCGTGCTCGGCTGGGGCGCCCGCCGCTATCTCGACTCACGCCCCGGCCGCGGCCCCGTCGCGCAGGGGCCGCCCTCCGAAGCGGCGGAGACGGCCCCGGTGGCCGGAGGCCGGCACCGCACCGGGCCGGCGGGCCGCCACCGCACGGCGCTGGCCGTCGGCGTCGGGCTGACCTCACTCGCCCTGCTCGGCACCGTCCTCGTGGCCAGGAGCTGGTCCCATGACAACGGTGTCCCCGTGCCCGCCACATGGGGCGCCCCCGCCGGACACGCCACCCGCCCGAGCGGCACCGGCGCGCGGCCCGCCACGTCGCCCTCCGCCGCCTCGGTCGGCGCACCCACCGAGGTCGCCCACGGCCGGCTGCGCGCCCTCGCCTCCGGGCTCTGCCTGGAACCGCGCGGGGGCAAGACCGTGGCGGGCGCGGGCGTCCGGCTCGCGCACTGCTCGTCGGCGGCCGCCCAGCAGTGGTCGTACCAGGACGACGGACTCCTGCGCAGTGCCGCCGACCCCTCCCTCTGCCTCGTCGCCGACCCGGGGACCCGGAGTGTCGTGGTGGACGGCTGCGTCGTGCACGCGGGAGAGGTGGCGTACGACGTCACGGTGCGGGGCGAGATCCTGCTCCGCTGGCACAAGGGCCTTGCCCTGACCCAGGGTTCCGCCGGCTCGTCCACCCGTGTGGGGGCCGCGGCCCGGGACGGCTCGCCGGGGCAGCGGTGGGCGCTGGAGCCGGTCACGGGCGGGCTGCCGCGCGTGGGCTCGGGGCCGGGTTCGTCGGCTGCGCCGGACGGCCGGGAGCCGACGCCCTCGCAGGGAGACGGCACCGGGCAGGAACCCGAAGGGAGAAGACCGGGCGACACCTTGCGCGGGACGCCCCGCGGCGAGGGGGAGAGGCCCCGGGGCGAGGACGAGAGGTCCCGGGGCGCGGGAGAGAGCCCCGGGAACGACGACGAGGCGCCCCGCGTCGCCCAGATTCGTGCCGACGGGGACGAGCGGCGCCAGGGCGGGTCCGCCCCAGCGGGCGACGCGCTGGACGCGGTGGACGCGGTGGACGCGGTGGACGCGGTGGATGTGGCGGATGTGGCGGATGCGGTGGGTGGCGTCGTCACGCCGATCTCCGACGCGCTCGGCTCACCGGTCACCGACGACCCACCGGTACCCGCCTCGGTCGCCTCCGTGCCGGCCTCCGCGGGGTCGCTGCTCGGCTGACGCATGCGCGAGACAGCCCGAGAAGGGGCCACCCGGGCAGGGTGGCCCCTTTCGATGCGCTCGTACCTCCCGACGGGCGAAGGTAATTGATCGGATTTCCGGGCTCTTGCGGGAGTTTCTTCCGGCTGGCCGAATCGAGGCCACCGCACGTGAAAAGGACGCGGCGTTATTGACCCGTGAGTAGGCCCTCGCTAGTTTCCGATGCCCTCGCACCAGAGCGATCCGCCGCACAAACCCCCCACCGTGCTGTCTCGCCGATTGTGCCGGAGCATCATGACCTCCCCTGTGCGTGCCCACGACCTCATCCTCTGCATCACTCCCTTCGGTGAACCCGACGCAGGCCTCGCCGCTGCCGCCTGCGCCGCCGGCGGGCTCGGTGTCCTCGACCTGGACACCGGAGACCGAAGATCCCGCGAGGAGCTGTCCCGGCTGAGCCGGGCCGCACCGGGACCCTTCGGCGTCCGCGTGACCGGGCGCTGCACCCTGGCCCCCGCCGACCTCGACGGCGCCCCCGACACCGTGGTCCTCGCCTCGGACGCACCCTGGCGAGTGGACCGACTCGCCGCCGACCACCGGGTGCTGGCGGAGGTGACCGACCTCGGACAGGCGCGTGCGGCCGCCCGCGCCGGTGCCCACGGGCTCATCGCCCGGGGGACCGAGGGCGGCGGCCGTGTCGGTGAGCTGAGCACCTTCGTCCTGCTGCAACAGCTCCTGGCCGACGAGGAGCTGACCGGCCTGCCGGTCTGGGCCCGCGGGGGCATCGGGCCGCGTACGGCGGCCGCCGCCGTGGCGGGCGGGGCGGCCGGAGTCGTCCTCGACGGTCAGCTGGCTCTGCTGGCCGAGTCCCGGCTGCCCGAGGCGGTCCGGGCCGTGCTGCGGTCCCTCGACGGCTCGGAGACCGTGGTGCTGGGCGGCCACCGAGTACTGCGCCGACGGGGACCGGACGCCCCGCGGCCACCCGCCGACGATCCCGGCACGGTCGCGTCCCTGCTGGGCGCCCGCGACCTCCGCAGCCACCTGCTCCCCGTGGGCCAGGACGGCTTCCTCGCCGCGCGTTTCGCCGAGCGGTGGAGGGATGTGCGGGGGGTGGTGCGGGGGCTGTCCGGGGCGATCCGGGAGGTGGCCGGTCCGGAAGCGGGAACGGGGGCGGCCGTGGCCCCCGTCGCCGGGGCCGGCAGGGCGCTGCGGCCCGGGTCCCTGATGAGCCGGGCGCTCGGCACCCGGATCCCGGTGGCTCAGGGTCCGATGACCCGCGTCAGCGACCAGGCGGGGTTCGCCGCCGCCGTCGCCGAGGACGGGGCGTTGCCCTTCCTGGCGCTGGCTCTCGCCGACGGAACACGGACCCGGGCGCTGCTGACCGAGGCGCGGGCCGTGCTGGACGGGCGGCCCTGGGGCGTGGGCGTGCTCGGCTTCGCACCCGAGGACGTCAGGAACGCCCAGCTCGAAGCCGTACGGGAACTGCGGCCCACGCACGCGGTCATCGCCGGCGGCCGCCCCGCCCAGGCCGAGGCACTGGAACGGGCCGGAATCCACACCTTCCTGCACGTGCCCTCGCCAGGGCTGCTGCGGCAGTTCCTGGACGCCGGGGCGCGCAGGTTCGTCTTCGAGGGGTCCGAGTGCGGCGGCCACGTCGGGCCCCGGGCCTCCTTCCCGCTGTGGGAGGCCCAACTCGCCGTACTCGAGGACTTCCTGGCGGACACGGATGCCACAGCGGACGGCGGCTCCGGTGACGAGACGACCCGGCGGCTGGAGGTCTTCTTCGCGGGCGGCATCCACGACGAGCGGTCGGCGGCGATGGTCGCCGCGCTGGCCGCACCGCTCACCGCGCGCGGCGTCGCCGTCGGCGTCCTCATGGGCACCGCCTACCTGTTCACCGAGGAAGCCGTCTCGCACGGCGCCGTCCGGCCCCTCTTCCAGCGCCAGGTCCTCGCCGCCACCGCGACCGCGCTGCTGGAGACCGCACCCGGACACGCCACCCGCTGCGTACCCAGCCCCTTCACCCACAACTACCGTGACGAGAAAGCCAGGTTACGAACGCGAGGGGTGCCCGACCGGGACGCATGGGAATCCCTGGAACGTCTCAACGTGGGCCGGCTGCGCATCGCCAGCAAGGGCCTGGAGCGCGCCGCGGACGGCGAGCTGCGGGCGGTCGGCGAGGAACGGCAGTTCACCGACGGGATGTTCATGGCGGGCGAGGTCGCCGTCCTGCGCACGACGACCACCACCGTGGCCGCCCTGCACCGCTCGGTCACCGACGCGGCCGCCGACTTCCTGGACGCGCGGGCCGTACGGGCCGCGCAGGCCGCCCGCGCCGCAGGGCCCGGCCCCCGCGTCACGGCCGAACCCGTACCCCCCGCGCCGCTCGACATCGCGATCGTCGGCATGGCCTGCATGTTCCCGCAGGCCCCCGACCTCGCCACCTTCTGGGCCGACGTCGTGTGCGGACGCGACGCCGTCACCGAGGTCCCGCCCGACCGCTGGGACCCCGCCGTGCACCACACCGCCGGCAGCACGGCCTCGAAGTGGGGCGGCTTCCTGCCCCGCATCCCCTTCGACCCGCTGCGCTACGGCATCCCGCCCGCCTCCCTCGGCAGCATCGAACCGGTCCAGCTGCTGTCTCTGGAAGCGGCCCGCAGGGCGCTCGAGGACGCCGGATACGGTGAGCGGGGACGGAAGTTCGACCGCTCGCGCACCTCCGTCGTCTTCGGCGCCGAGGCCGGCAGCGACCTGTCCAACGCGGTCACCCTGCGCGCCGTCCTGCCGTCGTACTACGGCAAGGTTCCCGAGGGACTGGACGGGCAGCTGCCCCGGCTGACCGAGGACTCCTTCCCCGGCATGCTCGCCAACGTCATCTCCGGCCGGATCGCCAACCGCCTGGATCTCGGCGGCGCCAACTACACCGTCGACGCCGCCTGCGCCTCCTCCCTCGCCGCCCTCGACGTCGCGTGCAAGGAACTCGTCTGCGGCACCAGTGACGTCGTGCTGTGCGGTGGCGCCGACCTGCACAACGGCATCAACGACTACGTACTCTTCTCCTCCGTCCACGCGCTGTCCCCGACCGGCCGGTCCCGTGCCTTCGACGCCTGCGCCGACGGCATCGCCCTCGGCGAGGGCGTGGCCTGCGTGGTCCTCAAACGGCTCACGGACGCCGAACGCGACGGCGACCGCGTCTACGGCGTCGTCAAGGGCCTGGGCTCCGCCAGCGACGGCCGCTCCCTCGGCCTGACCGCGCCCCGCCCGGAGGGTCAGCGGGCGGCACTGGAGCGCGCGTACCGCAACGCCGGTGTCTCGCCCGCCGACGTCGGCCTGGTCGAGGCGCACGGCACCGGGACCGTCGTCGGGGACCGCACCGAACTCGCCGTTCTCAGTGAGGTTTTCACCGAGGCGGGCGCGGCGAACGGGGACTGCGCGCTCGGCTCGGTCAAGTCGCAGATCGGGCACACCAAGTGCGCCGCCGGACTCGCCGGCCTGATCAAGACCACTCTCGCGCTGTACACCGGCGTCAAGCCGCCCACCCTGCATCTGGAGCGGCCCAACCCGGCCTGGACGGAGGGCGACAGCCCGTTCGTCTTCCACGTCCGCGCCCAGCCCTGGGCGGCCCCGGCCGCGGAACGCCTCGCCGGGGTCAGCGCGTTCGGCTTCGGCGGCACCAACTTCCACGCGGTACTGTCCGCGCACGAGACCGCCGTACCGCCCCGCCAGACACTGGACGCCTGGCCCGCCGAGCTGCTCCTGTTCCGGGGCCGGGACACCGCGGCGGCCCACCGGGAGGTCGCGGAGCTGCTCCGCGCCGCCGAGACCGACGGCCGCCCCTGGCGCCTGCGCGACCTCGCCCTGGCCGCGGCCCGCCGCGCGGACACCTCCGACGAGCCGGTCCGGGCCGCGATCGTGGCCCGCACCGCGGAGGAACTGACCGGACAACTGCGCCGCGTCCTCGCCGGGGAACACGATCCGGCGTCCGGGGTACACCTCGCCGAGTTGCCGGACGGTGCCACGGTTACGGCCGGGGTGCGTCCGGCGGAGTCGCCGGGCGGCATGGAGGCCGCCCCCGGGATCGGCTTCGTGGAGCTGCCGGGCGGTGAGAGGGCTGCCTCCGGGGTCGGTCTCGTGGAGTCGACGGCCGGCAGTGTGCATGGGGGCGGGGCGCGTCCAGCGGAATTGCCGGGCGGCATGGAGGCCGCCCCCGGGATCGGCTTCGTGGAGCTGCCGGGCGGTGAGAGGGCTGCCTCCGGTGACGGCCTCGCCGAGTTGCCGGACGGTGCCACGGTTACGGCCGGGGTGCGTCCGGCGGAGTTGCCGGGCGGCATGGAGGCCGCCCCCGGGATCGGCTTCGTGGAGCCGCCGGGCGGTGAGACGGCTGCCTCCCGGATCTCCCTCGCGGAGCTGCCCGGCGGCGAGAAGTCCGACGCCCGGGTCGGCCTCGCGGAGCATCCGGGCGCCGCGAAGACCGCCGCCGGGGTCCGTCTCGCGGAGCTGCCGGACGGCGAGAAGGTCTCCGGGAGTCGCCCCGCGCACCCGGTGGGCGGCAAGGTGGCCTTCCTCTTCCCCGGTCAGGGCAGCCAGCGGACCGGCATGCTCGCCGACCTTCTGATCGTCCTGCCCGAGCTGCGTCATTACCTGCATCTCGCCCGTGCCCACGCCGACCTGCTCCACCCGCCGGCCGCCTTCGACGACACCACGCGCGAGCGGCGCCGTGCCGCGCTCACCGACACCCGGGCCGCGCAGCCCGCGCTCGGCATCACGGGCCTCGTCGCCCACGCCTTCCTCACCTCCGCGGGCGTCCACCCCGACCTGGCCGCCGGGCACAGCTACGGCGAACTGGCCGCACTGGCCGCGGCCGGCGCCCTCGATCCGCGGACGCTGCTGGAGCTGAGCGCCGAGCGTGCCGGCGCGATCCTGGCGGCGGCGGGCGACGAACCCGGCGCCATGGCCGCCGTCGGAGCCGCCGCCGAGGACGTCGTACGCGCCCTGCGCACCGCCGGGGCACCAGGGTCGGTGGTCGTCGCCAACGTCAACGCGCCGCAACAGACCGTGATCTCGGGCCCCACCGCGGACCTCGACACCGCCGTACGCCTGCTGCGCGCGACCGGTCTCGGCGCGCGGCGCATCCCCGTGGCCTGCGCCTTCCACAGCCCGGTGGTGGCCGGGGCGGGGGAGCGGTTCGCCAAGGCACTCGCGGACCGGACCGTACGCGCCCCGGAGTTCCCCGTGTGGGCCAACCGGACCGCCGCCCCGTACCCGCCGGACCCCGACGCGGTACGTGCCGAACTCGCCGCGCAGATCGGCGCACCGGTCGCCTTCGCCGCACAGATCGAGGCGATGTACGAGGCGGGCGCCCGGATCTTCGTCGAGGCGGGCCCGGGTACCGTCCTCACCCGCCTCGTCGGGCAGATCCTCGGCGACCGCCCGCACCGCACGGTCGCCTGCGAGCCTCGCGCCGACAGCGGCCTGTCCGGCTGGCTCCACGCACTCGCCGAACTCGCCGTCGCGGGACTCCCGGTGCGCGCCGCATGGCTGTTCGACGGTCGTGACGCCGTGGACGCGCTGCGTACCCCGGTGCCCGAACGGCCCGGCTGGACGGTCGACGGACACCTGGTCCGCACCGCCGACGGAGCCCCCCTCCCCGGTGCCCTGGCACCGGCCCGACGCGTCCTGGAGACGACTGTGACGACCGACCAGCCGCACGGCGCCCCGGCCGACCGGGACGCCCTGATCTCCGAATTCCTGCGTACCAGCCGGGAGATGATCGCCGCCCAGCGTGATGTGCTGCTCACCTACTTCGGTGCCACGGCACCGGCGCCCGTCGCACCGGCCGTACCGCATCAGCGGCCCGCGGTGCCGGAACAACTACCCCCCATACAGCAGCAGTTGCCCGTCGCCGACACGGAAGAGCCGGTGGACGACGTGGAGCGGGTCGTCCTGGAGGTCATCAGCGAACGCACCGGGTACCCCGTCGACATGATCGAGCCCGGCCTCGATCTGGAGGCGGACCTGAGCATCGACTCGATCAAGCGGGCCGAGATAGCGGGCGAACTCGCCAAGCGCCTGGGCATCGCGGGCGGGGCGGAGCTGCTGGACGACGCGGAACTGGAGGAACTGGCCAAGGCCCGCACGGCGGCGGCGGTCACGAGCTGGCTCACCGCGCGGGTCGGGGCGAACGGCGCCGCCGACGCCGGGCCGGCCCGGGAGGAGACCGGGGATCCGGCCGAGGAGGGGAACACCGCGGTTCCACAGCGCTGCGAGCTGCGGCCCGTCCCCCTTCCGCGACCGGATTCCGGCGCCGATGCCGCCTCCGCCCTGTCCGGCCGGCGATTCGTCGTCCTCGGTGACGGCGCCGGCGAGGGGGGCGTGGGTGAAAGGCGGGGTGGCGAGGACGAGACCGGGCGTGGCACCGGCGGTGACGGCGGCACGGGCGGTGACGGCGGCACGGGCGCCGGGCGGGTGGCGGCCGAGGTCGCCGCGCGGCTGTCCGGGCACGGCGCCGACGTCGCACTCCTCGGCAGCGGCCACCTCCTCGACGCCGCCGACGGCACGCTCGACGGTGTCGTGTACCTGGGAGCGCTGGCGGGCCCGGACCTCCCGGTGCTGCCGGTCGCCTTCCCGGTGCTCCGGGCGGCGCTGGCCCGCGGGCCGCGTCGGCTGCTGGCCGTCCGGGCCGCCGACCGGGCCAGGACACTGCGCTCGGCGGGTCTGGACGGTCTGTTCCGCACGGTCGTCCGGGAGTACCCCGACCTCCTCGCCCGGGTCGTGGCCGTCGCGGACACTTCCCCCGGGGCCGTCGCCGACGCCGTGCTCGCCGAGCTGCTCTCCGCGGAACCGGCCCCCGTCGTCCTGCGCCCGGCGGCCGGAATCCGACAGGGGCTCGACCTGGTGCCCGTGCCACTCGGCCTGCTGGGCAGCACCGGAGCCGGACCCGCCGGGGACGGTGCCGCCGAGGCCGCAGCGCTCGGGCTGGACCGGGACTCCGTGGTGCTGCTGGCGGGCGGCGCCCGCGGCATCACCGCCAGGTTCGCGGCCACGCTCGCCGCCGCCTCCCGGTGCCGCGTCGAACTGCTCGGGCGTACCCCCGCGCCCTCCGGTCCCGAGGAGCCGCGGACCGCCGCCGCCCGCACCCTCGCCGACCTGAGGGCGGCGCTCGCCGCCGGGCCCGGTGCGCCGCGGCCCGCCGAGATCAACCGGGCCGCCGAACGGATCCTCGCCCAGCGGGAGATCACCACCACCCTCGCCGACCTCGCCGCCCTCGGCAGCGCGGCCCGCTATCGCTCGGTGGACTTCCGTGAGCGGGACGCCGTCCTGCAAGCCGTCAAGGAGATCCACGCCGAGCACGGCCGGCTCGACGGGGTCGTCTTCGCCGCCGGCGTGATCGAGGACCGGCTGATCGCCGAGAAGACCCCCGAGTCATTCCAGCGGGTGTACGGCACGAAGACGGCCGGGGCCGCCGCGCTGTTCGCCGCCCTGGACGAGCTGCCCGCCGCACCCGCGTTCACCGTCCTGTTCGGCAGCATCGCCGCCGTCCTCGGCAACCGTGGCCAGGCCGACTACGCCGCCGCGAACGACGCCATGGAAGTGCTCGGCGCCGAGTGGGCCGCCCGTACGGGCCACCGCGCGCTCACCGTCCACTGGGGACCCTGGGCGCCGTCCGGCACGCACACCGGCATGGTCGGCGCGGAACTCGGCCGCGAGTACGCCCGGCGCGGGGTACGGCTGATCGACCCCGAGGAGGGCACCGCGGCCCTGCTCCGGGAACTCGCCTGGGGCGACCCGTCCGCCCGAGCCGTCGTCTACACCGCCTCGGGCTGGTGACATGGCATACCGTCAGAGTCCTGTCGCGATCGTCGGCATGGCGGTGCTGCTGCCCGGCGCTCCCGGTCTCGACGCCTACTGGCGCAACCTGCGCGACGGTGTCGACGCCATCCGGGACGTCCCCGCCGACCGCTGGGACGCCGACTACTACCACCCCGGCTCGGCCGCCGGTCCCGCCGTCCCCGGCCAGGTGTACTGCCGGCGCGGCGGATTCGTGGACGGCCTGGCCGAGGTGGAGGTCACCCGGTACGGCATCATGCCCGCCTCCGTACGGGGCACCGAGCCCGACCAGTTGATCGCACTCGAGGTGGCCGCCGCCGCGCTCGCCGACGCGGGCGGCGAGCAACGGCTGCCCGCCCGGCACCGGGTCGGCGTGGCCCTGGGCCGCGGCGGCTACCTCACCCCCGGCCTGGCCCGGCTCGACCAGCGGGTGCGCACGGCCGGACAACTGGTCCGCACGCTCGGCGAGTTGCTGCCCGGTCTGTCCGCCGCGCAACTGGACCGGGTACGGGCGGCGTTCACCGAGCGACTCGGTCCGGACAGCCCCGACTCCGCGATCGGCCTGGTTCCCAACCTCGCCGCCTCCCGTATCGCCAACCGGCTCGATCTGCGCGGTCCCGCCTACACCCTGGACGCGGCCTGCGCCTCCTCCCTGGTCGCCGTCGACCAGGCGGTCACGGAACTGGCCACCGGGCGTTGTGACGTGATGCTGGCCGGGGGAGTGCACCACTGCCACGACATCACCCTGTGGAGCGTCTTCTCCCAACTGCGCGCCCTGTCCCCGAGCCAGCGCATCCGCCCCTTCCACCGCGACGCCGACGGCATCCTCATCGGCGAGGGCACCGGCGTCGTCGTACTCAAGCGCCTCGCCGACGCCGAACGCGACGGCGACCGCGTCTACGCGGTGATCCGCGGCACGGGTGTGGCCGGCGACGGCCGTACGGCCGGGCTCGTCACCCCGGACCCGGCCGGACAGGCCCGGGCCGTGCGCCAGGCCTGGCAGGCCGCCGGACTCGACCCCGCGGCACCGGACTCGATCGGCCTGCTGGAGGCCCACGGCACCGCCACACCCGCCGGAGACACCGCCGAACTCACCACGCTCGCCGAGGTGTTCGGTCCACGGCCGGCGTACGGCCCGGCCGACGACGGCGATTTCCGCCCTGTCCTCGGCTCGGTGAAGTCGATGATCGGGCACACCATGCCGGCCGCCGGGGTGGCGGGCCTGGTCAAGGCCGCCCTCGCGCTGCACCACGGCACGCTCCTGCCCACCCTGCACTGTGACGACCCCCACCCCGCACTCGCCGCGACCCGCTTCCGCACCCTGGAGCGGGCCCGGACCTGGGGCACCGACGCCCGGCAGCCCGTCCGGCGTGCCGCCGTGAACGCCTTCGGCTTCGGCGGCATCAACGCCCATGTGGTCCTGGAGGAGGCCCCAGGCGCACACTCCGCGCCGGCCTCCACGCCTCCGCCGACGCCCCTTTCCGCCCCTCCGCCACGGTCCGCCTCTGCGTTTCCGCCGGGGTCCTCCTCTGCGTTTCCCCTGGGGCCCGCTTCCGCCCTTCCGTCAGGGTCCGCCTCTGGGTTTCCGCCGGGGTCCGCTTCCCCGTCTCCGTCCGGGTCCGCGTCCGTGCCTCCGTCCGGGTCCGCGTCTGTGCCTCCGTCCGGGTCCGCGTCTGTGCCCCCGTCGGTGTCTGCCCCTGTGACTCCGTCCGGGTCCGCCTCCGCGTCCCCCTCCGGGTCCGCCTCCGCGTCCCCCTCGGTGTCCGCCTCCGCGCGCGTCGCCGAACCCGAGCGCATTCTTCTGCTCTCCGCTGCCCGCCCGGGGGATCTCGCCGCCCTCCTCGACGCCGACGACACCGCCGTGCGCGCCGCCGGTCTCGACGCCGACCTGCCCCATCCGGACGCCGGTCCCGTCCGGCTCGGTGTCGTGGACCCGACCGCCAAGCGGCTCGCCCTGGCCCGCCGCGCGGTGGCCAAGGGCCGGGCCTGGTCGGGCCGCAACGACGTGTGGTTCCGGCCGGGCCCCCTGCTCGGCGGTGCCGGCGGCAGGCTGGCGTTCGTCTTCCCGGGCCTGGAGGGCGACTTCACCCCCCGCACCGACGACATCGCCGCCCACTTCGGCCTGCCCCCGGTCACCGGCACGGACGTCCACGTCGGTGACGTCGGACGGCACGGCTTCGGCGTCGTCGGTGTGGGCCGGCTGCTGGACCAGGCGCTGCGCCGCATCGGCGTCGTACCGGACGCGGTCGCCGGGCACAGCGTCGGCGAGTGGACGGCGATGGTGGCCGCCGGACTGTACGCGGCCGCCGAAGTGGACGCCTTCATGGCCGAGTTCGATCCGGACGCGGTGACCGTCCCCGGACTCGTCTTCGCCTCCGTCGGCACCTCCGCCGCACGCGTCCGCACCGCGCTCGCCGAGACCTGGGCGGGGTCCGGGATCGTCCTCTCCCACGACAACGCGCCCCGCCAGTCCATGGTCTGCGGGCCGGACGCGGCGATCGAGGAGTTCGTACGGTCCTTCCGTGCCCAAGGCGTGCTCTGCCAGGTGCTGCCCTTCCGCTCCGGCTTCCACACACCCATGCTCGAGCCGTACCTCACCCCCATCAAGGAGGCCGCGCACCGTTTCCGGATCCATCCGCCGACCGTCCCGCTCTGGTCCGGGACGACCGCGGCGCCGTTCCCGCGGCCGGAGCGGGAGGTGCGCGAACTGTTCGTACGGCATCTGCTGGAACCCGTCCGCTTTCGCCATCTCACCGAGGCCCTGTACGCCGACGGGCACCGCGTCTTCGTCCAGACCGGCCCGGGACGGCTGACCTCCCTCATCGGTGACACCCTCGGCGACCGCGACCACCTGGCCGTCGCCGCCAACTCGCCCCACCACGGCGGAATGGCCCAACTGCGGCGCGTGGCCACGGCCCTGTGGGCCGCGGGTGCGGCCGTGGCACCGGCCGTCCCGGCGCACGCGGCGGCAGGGGCCGGTGCCGCCCGGCACACCCGGCGGGCCGCGCCGGGCCGGACCGGCAGCGAGCACCCGCCGGTCCGCCTCGACCTCGGCGGTGCCCTGGTGTCGCTGGACGGGCCGGTCCTGGACGCGCTGCGCGCGGAGCTGCGGCCGGGTGCGCACCCTCAGGGCCCGCCGAGCCCCCTCGACGACCTCGCCGCGCGTTTCCCTGCCGCCGCCGAACTCTCCGCCCTGCTCCGGGACACCGCGGACACGGCGGCGGAGCTGATCACGGCAGACCATCGCCGAACCGCCGCCACCACCCCTCCCACGTACCCCAGGCCGTCGAGGGCCGACACGAGTCCGGAACCCTCTCCGCCCACCAGGCCTGCGACGGCCGTCACGACGACCCTGCGCGTCTCCCCGCAGACCATGCCCCACCTCCTGGACCACTGTTTCTTCCCGCAGCGTCCCGGCTGGCCGGATCTGGAGGACCGTTGGCCGGTGGTGCCCGCCACCACGATCGTCCGGCACATGATGGACGCGGCGGAGGAGGCGGCCGCCGCGCCGGGCATGCGGGCGGTCGCGGTGCACGAGGCCCGGTTCGACCGGTGGCTCACCGCCACACCCCCCGTCGCCGTACAGGTCACCGTCACCCCGGCCCCCGACCGACCGGACCGCGCCGCCGTCACCCCGGCCCCCGACCGACCGGACCGTGCCACTGGCACCCACGCCGCCGACCAGACCCACCGCGTCACCGTGACGCCGGCCCCCGCCCAGCCGGACCGCGTCACCGTCGCCCCGCCCCCCGACCGGCCCCACCGCGTCACCGTCACCTTCGGCCCCACCGCCCGTGCCGAGGTCGAACTCGCCGCGCGGTACCCGGCAGCGCCCCCGCCGAGCCCCCTCCCGGACACCCGCGAACGCGCCCCCGAGCACACCGCGGCCCAGCTCTACCGTGACCGCTGGATGTTCCACGGCCCGGGGTTCCAGGGCCTCACCGAGCTGACCGCGATCGGTGAGCGGCACATCCGTGGCGTGATCACCGCGCCCGCCGCACCCGGTGCCCTGCTGGACAACGTCGGCCAGCTGCTCGGCTACTGGATCATGGCGACCCGCACGGAGCGGACCGTCGTCTTCCCCGTGCAGGTGAGGCGGATGCGCTTCCACGGGCCGCACCCGGCCCCCGGCACCGAGGTCGGCTGCCTGGTGCGTGTCACCTCGCTCACGGACGCCGTCCTGGAGGCGGACGCGGAGTTGACCGTCGACGGCCGGGTGTGGGCGGTGCTGAGCGGCTGGCAGGACCGCCGCTTCGACAACGACCCGACGACCCGCCCCGTCGAACGCTTCCCGGAGCGCCACACCCTCTCCCTGGCCCGGCCCGGCGGCTGGACGCTGGTCCACGAGCGGTGGCCGGACCTCGCCTCCCGCGAGCTGATCATGCGCAACTCGCTGGGCGGCGCCGAGCGTGCCGAGTACGCCGACCGCCCGCCGCGCGGCCGCCGGCAATGGCTGCTCGGCCGTATCGCGGTCAAGGACGCCGTACGGCAGTGGCTCTGGCAGCACGGCGAAGGGCCGGTCTTCCCGGCCGAGATCCGGGTCCGCAACGACGAACTGGGCCGCCCGTACGTCACCGGCGTGCACGGCCGCGTTCTGCCCCGGCTGGACGTCTCGCTCGCCCACCGGGCCGAGGCGGCCGTCGCGATCGTACGGCCGCACACCCCGCAGCCCGGCCCCGGTATCGACATCGAGGAGGTCACCGCACACGACCCGGCGACCCTGGCCACCGCGCTCGGCCCCGCCGAACTACGGCTCCTGCGCGCCCGGTCGGCGGACGGCACCGGCCCGGAGGCCCTGTGGTTCACCCGCTTCTGGGCCGCCAAGGAGGCCGTCGCCAAGGCCGAAGGCGTCGGATTCGGCGGCCGTCCGAGGGACTTCACCGTGCTGGAGGCCGTCCGGGACGGCAGCCGGCTGCTCGTCTCCGGGCGCCTGGAACGCGCCTACACCGTGCGCTGCGCGCCGGTGGCCAACCCGCCCGCCCTGCCGGAGCGCGCCTACGTCGTGGCCTGGACGACGGGGCCGGGAGCCGAGAGCGGACCACACGACCCAGCAGCCGAGGAGTACACCCGATGAACCCCACCCCGCCGGCCCCGGCTCAGCCCACCGCCGAAGCCGTGCTCGCCGATGTCACCGGCATGCTCCGCACGGTGCTGGCGGAGTACGGCGACGACGACGTGGTGATCGGCATGTCCACCACCTTCAACCGTGACCTGGAACTGGAGAGCATCGACCTCGTCACCCTGGCCGGCCTGCTGGAGGAGCGGTACGGGGGGCGGGTCAACCTCGCCGAGTTCCTGGCCGGCATGGAGTTCGACGAGATCATCGAGCTGACCGTCGGCCGGCTCGTGGAATACGTGGTGTGGAGCCTCAAGTCCGCACAGGCGGGCTGAGCCATGGCCATGGTCGACGCCGGCGGTATCCGGCTGCACGTCCAGCGCATGGGCCCCGCCGGCGGCCGCGCCCCGCTCGCCACGGTGGTCCTGGTGCACGGGCTGCTCACCGACAGCCTGGCCAGCTACTACTTCACCGTCGCCCCCGGCTTCGCGGCCGCCGGACTCGACGTCGTCATGTACGACCTGCGCGGGCACGGCCGCAGCGAGCGCCCGCCGTGGGGCTACACCCTGGACCACAACATCGACGACCTCACGGCACTCCTGGACCGTCTCGGCGTCGCGGGGCCCGTGCACCTCGTCGGCAACTCCTACGGCGGCACCGTCGCCTTCGGCTACGCGGCCCGCCACCCCGGCCGTACGGCCAGTCTGACGCTGATCGAGTCGGAACCCGCGACAGCGGCGTGGGCGGCCAAACTGGGGCACATCCTGCGCAGGGTGACGACGGAACTGGCGCACAACGAGCCCGACGCGATCGCCTGGATCACCGCCCACCGCGGCCACAACACCGCCCGCCTCGCCAAGGGCGCGGCCCGGCTCGCCCGTGACACCAGCCTCGGCCGGGACATCCCCGCCAGCCGGGTACTGACCGAGGCCGAGATCAGCGCCGTACGCTGCCCGGTCCTCGGCGTGTACGGCGGTGACTCGGACCTGGTGGACCTGGTGCCGTTGAAGCGGGGACTGCTGGCCGACTTCCGGGCGGTGGTGCTGCCCGGGCACGAGCACTCGGTGCTGGTCGAGGCGCCCGGCACCGTCGGCGGTCACATCCTGGACCTGATCGCGGCGGGGGCGGGCGTCCGGTGAGCGGCTTCCTCTTCGTCGTCCCGCCGCTGACCGGGCACATCAACCCCGCCGTCGGCGTCGCCGCCCGGCTCACCGCGCACGGACACCGCGTGGCCTGGGCGTGCGCCGACCCGGCGCTGGTCCGGCGGCTGGCGGGCGCGGACGCCGAGGTGTTCGGGTGCGCGGGTCCCGTGCCCGGCGCCGCGGGCGCCGTACGGCCCCCCGACCTGCGGGGCGCGGAGGCGCTGAAGTTCCTCTGGGAGTGGTACCTGCTGCCGCTCGCCGACGCGATGGCGCCCGGGGTCCGCACGGCCGTGGCGACGTTCCGCCCGAACGTGGTGGTCGCCGACCAGCAGGCCTTCGCCGGCGCCCTGGTGGCCGAGCGGCTGGGGGTGCCGTGGGCCACCTCCGCGACCACCTCGGCGGAGTTCACCGGCGCCTACGACGGCCTGCCCAAGGTCGCCGCGTGGCTGCGACTGCGCCTGGCCGACCTGCGCGCCCGCATCGGCGACCCGGCGGGCAGCGCCGACCCGCGGTCCTCTCCGCACCTCCTGCTGGTGTTCAGCACACCCGAACTCGTCGGCCCCCGAGCCCCGTCGGCGCCGCACGTCCACTACGTCGGCCCCTCGCTCGACGGCCGCCCGGCCACACCGGGCTTCCCCTGGGAATGGCTGGACCACGGCCGGGCCAGGGTCCTGGTGACCCTGGGCACGGCCAACGCCGACGCCGGCGGTCGCTTCCTCGCCGAGTGCGTCACCGCGCTGCGGGACCGGGCCGACCGGGTGCAGGCCGTGTTCGCCGACCCGGGCGGCACGCTCCCCGCCACGGCAGGCGACAAGGACGTGCTGATCCTGCCGTCCGTGCCCCAGCTCCCGCTCCTGGCACGGATGGACGCCGTCGTCTGCCACGCCGGACACAACACCGTGTGCGAGGCCCTGTGGCACGGCGTTCCGCTCGTCGTCGCCCCCGTCCGGGACGACCAGCCGGTGGTGGCCGGTCAGGTCGTGGACTGCGGTGCCGGCGTCCGGGTCAGGTTCGGCCGGGTCACCGCCGCCCGGCTGGGCGAGGCCCTCGACACCGTCCTGCACGACTGTGCCCCCCGGGCCGCCGCCGCCCGGGTCCGCACCGCGTTCCGCGCGGCGGGCGGCGCCCAGGCCGCGGCGGCCCACCTCGAACGACTCGCAGCGGAGGGCCCATGAGCGACCACAGCGACGACAGGACGGCCCGCATCGCCGCCCTGCGCCCCGCCTACCGGACCGGCCTGGCCACCGGCACCGACCGCTTCTTCGCCCCCCGGCGCACCACCTGCCCCTGGTGCTCCTCCGGCCGGCTCACCACCCGCCTGCGCACCACCGACCTGCTCCAGCACAAGCCCGGCCGCTTCGTCCTCGACCGCTGCGCCGACTGCGGCCACGTCTTCCAGAACCCGCGGCTGACCGACGAGGGGCTGGAGTTCTACTACCGGGACTTCTACGACGGCCTCGGCGAGCAGCGCATGAGCGGCACCTTCGGCGGCCGCGGCGCGATGTACCGGAGCCGTGCCGAGGCGATGCTGGCGCACGACCCCGCTCCGAAGTCATGGCTGGACGTCGGCACCGGCCACGGCCACTTCTGCGAGGCCGCCCGCACCGTCCTGCCCGGCACCGCCTTCGACGGGCTCGACTTCACCGACGGCGTCGAACTCGCCGCCCGCGCGGGCCGTGTGGACCACGCCCACCGCGGGGCCTTTTCCGCCCTCGCCCCCGAACTGGCCGCCCGCTACGACGTGGTGAGCATGTTCCACTACCTGGAGCACAGCACCGACCCCGACCGCGAACTCCGCGCCGCCCATGAGGCCGTACGCCCCGGCGGGCATCTCCTCATCGAGGTCCCGGACCCGGACAGCCGCTACGCCCGCCTCCTCGGGCGCTGGTGGCTGCCCTGGCTCCAGCCGCAGCACCTGCACCTCATGCCGGTCGCCAATCTCCGGCGGCGGCTGACGGAGATCGGCTTCACGGTGGTCGCGGAGCAGCACGCCGAGCCGCACGATCCGGTGGACCTGCTCGCCGCCGTCTGGCTGGCCCTCGACCACACCGCTCCGCGGGAGGACGCGCCCTGGCTCCCCGAGCCGCCCGGCGCGCTGCGGCGCGGCCTGCGTACCGCGCTCCTCCTCACGGGCGTGCCCGCCCTCGCCACAGCGACCCTCCTCGACCGCTTCGCGCTCCGCCCTGTGGCCCACCACCTCGGCCTGTCCAACGCCTACCGCCTGGTGGCTCGCCGCGAATGACGCGGCCGGGGCCGAGGCCCGGGCCCCGGCCGCGTACGACTGAGGTCCGGGTGGTGCGCTGTGCCTCCGGTGGCCCCGATGGCCCCCTCCGGCTGGCCCGTGTCGTCCCCGGGTGACTCGGGTGGTGGCTTCGCGGTTTCGGCCGTGTGCGGCCGGTGGCCGCCGTGTGAGACCGGCGGTCCTCATGGACGCCGTGTGCGACCGGCGGTCCTGACGGTCGGCGTATGTGACCGGCGGTCCCGGTGGTCGGCGCATGTGTGCCGCGGTTTCGGGGGTGCTTTGCGTGAACCGCGTTCACAGCACCTTGGCGCGGATCAGCGCCGACAGCATCAGGGCGCCGGGCAGCAGCGGCAGCCAGTCGGTCAGGAGCCGGTAACCGATCACGGTCGCCGTGGCCGTCGCCGGCAGGGCACCGAAGGTGACCAGCGTCCACACCAGCGCCGCATCGACGGCGAGCCCGCCCGGCGCCGGCAGCGCGCCGGCCGCCGTGCCCGCCGCGAGGTAGGCGAGCGTCACCTGCTCCCACGGCAGGCCCAGCCCCAGCGAGGCCCCGACACAGGCGAGGACGCCCGCGTGCACCAGCGGCATCGCGACCGCGCCGCCCCACAGCGCGAACACCCGGCAGGGCCGCGCGTGCACGGCCCGCGCGTCGGCGAGAGCCGACCGCACCAGCCCGGTCACCGGCCGGCGCAACGGCCGTACGAAGGTCAGCAGCACCCCCACGACCGCGAGGACGCCCCCCGCCACGGCGGCGACCGGCACGAGCAGCCGCCCGTCCGGGACCAGCACGCCGAGCCGCCGCCAGGCCGGCGAGGCCGCCAGGAAGACGAGCAGCACCAGTGTCTTCGCGCAGGACCGGGCCAGCGAGTACAGGCCGATCGACGCGGTGGCCCGGTGCAGCGGCACACCCCGCGCCCGCAGGAAACGCAGGGTGACGGCATGGGCGCCGAGCCCGCCGGGCAGCGCGTGGTTGGCCGCGCCGGCGGCGAACTGCGAGGCCAGCAGCAGTCCCGGCGGCAGCCGGTCGGGCAGGGCGCCCTGCCGGACGCACGAGGCCGCCACCCAGGTCAGACAGGTGAGGCCGACAGCGGCCGGCAGCCATCGCGGGTCGGCGGCGACCAGCCGCCGGGCACCCTCGTACAGGACGGGCCGGTTGCCGACGGCCCAGACCCCGGCGAGCAGCACCGGGAGCAGACACACGGCCAGCCGCACGGGCCGGGCCGACAGGAGGGACGCCGGCCGGGCCGGGGTGCCCGGCGGGGGGCAGGGAGCCTCGGGCTCGGCAGGGGGCTGCCGTGGGGGGAGGGAGCCGGAGGCGGCGGGAGCGAGCGGGGTGAGCGGGGACAGTGAGGACACGGGGACGTCGTCCTTCCGCAGCGGGCCCCGCGGCGGGGACCTGGGGAGGCGGGCCGGGCGAGCAGCGGGGAGCCTTCCCCTCCCGCGTGACACCGGGATGTCCGAAAACCGAAGGAGCGAGGGCGGGACCGTGCCACCGGGCGGGTGCGCGCGAACAGCCGTTCACGGCCGACCAGGTAGCCTTCCCGTGGGGCGCACTTCGCATGCGAGGCCCCGACGCCCAGGACATCGACAGGGGAGGAACCGGCGGTGCACGTCCAGGAATGGCTCGACTCGGTGCCCGCGGCCGCCGTCTACGCCCTGGTGGGCCTGGTGATCGGCCTGGAGAGCCTGGGCATCCCGCTGCCGGGGGAGATCATCCTGATCTCGGCGGCGCTGATGTCCTCACAGAACTCGGGCGTCAACCCGATCGTGCTCGGCGTGTGCGCCACCGCCGGTGCCGTGATCGGCGACTCCATCGGCTACGCGATCGGCCGCAAGGGCGGACGCCCGCTGCTGGCCTGGCTCGGCAAGAAGTTCCCCAGGCACTTCGGCGAGGGACATGTGGCCACGGCCGAGCGGTCCTTCGAGAAGTGGGGCATGTGGGCCGTCTTCTTCGGCCGCTTCGTCGCCCTCCTGCGCATCTTCGCCGGCCCGCTCGCGGGCGTCCTGCACATGCCGTACTGGAAGTTCCTCACCGCGAACGTCCTCGGTGGCATCTGCTGGGCGGGTGGCACCACGGCCGTCATCTACTACGTCGGCGTCGTCGCCGAGGACTGGCTGAAGAGGTTCTCGTACCTGGGCCTGGCGGTGGCCCTGCTGATCGGCCTGGCCTCCATGCTGGTCATCAAGCGCAAGGCCAAGAAGGCCCAGGCGCCCCGGCGAGAGGCAGAACCGGTGAACGCCGGGGAGTGAGTGTGCCCAGGGGCGCGGGGAACCGGACGACGGTCCCGCCGCGCGCCCGCATCCGCCGTAGCGGGTCTACTCGTGCACCCCGCGATGCTTCTTGGCCAGCTCGGCGTACAGGGTGCCGTTGAGGGTGACCCCCTCCCGCTCCTCCTGCGTGAGTTCCCGCTTCACCTTCGCCGGCACGCCCGCCACCAAAGATCCCGGCGGAACCGTCATCCCCTGCGGTACCAACGCCTGAGCGGCGACGAGGGACCCGGCACCGATCACCGCACCGTTGAGCACGGTCGCCCCCATCCCGATCAGGCAGTCGTCCTCGACGGTCGCCCCGTGCACCACCGCGTTGTGCCCGATGGACACCCGCTCCCCGACCCTGACCGGGAACCCGGGATCGGCATGCAGCGTGACGTTGTCCTGCACATTCGCGTCGGCACCCACGGTGATCTTCTCCACGTCACCGCGCACCACAGCCCCGTACCAGACACTCGCTCCCGCGTGCAGGGTGACGTCACCGATCACGGAGGCCGTGGGCGCGACGAACGCCTCCGGGTCGACCTGGGGCTCCTTGCCACCGATGCCCACGATCAGTGCCTTGTGCGTCATCACCGTCTCCTCCGGTCCGTGGTGTCCCCGCACGGTACGGCACCGGGTGGGGTGAAGATCACAGCAGCCCACCCTCTCCTGCCGGGCAACCGGTGAGTAACGTGTGGCCTCGTGCCGAAGCGCAAGAACACGTTCTCATCCTGGCGACGCCACCTGGTGCAGCGCGCCGTGCACACCGGCTGGTCGTGGATGCAGCGGACGGGGTCGGTGACGGCCGAGAACCCCGGCCGCTTCCGTTTCGGATCGATCGGCGAAGCCACCAGGCTGGCCTTCCCGCTCGGCACGGTCTTCGGCGAACCCTGGATCCACCTCGGTTCCCACTGCATCATCGCCGAGCAGGTCACCCTCACCGCGGGACTGATGCCGGACCTGGATCTCGGCCCGGACCCGATCCTGCGCATCGGCGACGGAGTCGTCCTCGGCCGGGGCAGCCATGTCATCGCGGACACGACGGTCACCATCGGCAGCGACTGCTACTTCGGCCCGTACGTCTACGTGACCTCCACCAACCACTCCTACGACGACCCGCACCAGCCCATCGGCAAGCAGTGGCCGCGGATGGAGCCGGTCGAGATCGGCCCGGGCTGCTGGATCGGCACCGGCACGGTGATCCTGCCGGGCGCGCGGATCGGCCGGAACGTCGTCGTGGCGGCCGGGGCCGTCGTACGCGGCACGGTGCCCGACCACGCCGTGGTGGCCGGGGCGCCGGCGCGCGTGGTACGCCGCTGGACCCCCGACGAGGGCTGGCAGCCGCCGCTCCGGACCCCGGCCCCGGTGCCGATCCCGGAGGGGACGACGCCGGACCAGCTGCGGGCGCTGGCGGAACTGGACGAGGACGGGGTGGCGCGGCTCGCCGCACTGGAGCCCGAGAACTGAGCGGAGCGGACCGCGGGCCGGGACGCGGCTCAGCCGGTCGCCAGCAGCAGCGTGCCCAGCAGGGCCAGCCCCGCTCCCGCCGCCTGCACCGTACGCAACCGCTCGCTGAGGAAGCCGAGCGCGGCCAGCGCGGTCACCACCGGATACAGCGAGGCGAGGACGGCCGCCACCGTGACCGGGCCGTGCTGGGCGGCGATGGCGTAGGTGCCGTTGGCCGCCACGTCGGCGAGCCCGACGAAGGCCAGCGCGGGCAGCGAGGCCCAGGGGAAGCCGGCCTCAGGCAGGGCGGCACCGCCGCGCCGGACCGAGACGGCGAGCGCGGCCCCGCCCACGGCGACGTTCGTCAGCCGCTGCACGAACAGTGCGAGGAACAGGCCGGTGACATTCGTCGAGGCCTCCGTGATCAGCGCGAACACCGTGCCGAAGCCCAGCGCCGCGACCAGCGTGAGCAGGATCGTCCGCCGCTGCACGGCCGCGCCCCGCAGCTGCGGACCGCCCGCGAGCACGACGCCGGTGACGGCTACGGCGATGCCCGCGACCTGGAGCAGGCCCGGGCGCTCGCCGAGGACCAGGCCCACCCCTACCGGGACGGCGACACTGAGGGTGGCGAGCGGCGAGACGACCCCCATCGGGCCGAGCGCGAGGGCCTTGTAGAAGGAGAGCAGCGCCACGGGTCCCACCAGGCCCGCCGCGACCGCGAACCAGAGCCGGGGCCCGGCCTCGCTCCACCCTCCCGTGGCGAGGACGACCGCACCCAGCACGGCCGCCGCGATCGCCTGCGAGACGACGACGACCGTCAGCGCGGGGGTACGTCGTGTCAGCAGCCCGCCGCCGAAATCGGCCAGCCCCCACAGGAGACTGGTGGTCAGGGCGAAGATTGCTGTCACGGTTCCTCGCAGTACAGTTCGTCGGACGAGCGGGTGCGCCTCACCGTAGTTCAGTCCACTGGACTGCGTCATCCACAATAATGAACGATCTCGGATATTGGACGGAATGTGTCGGACCTCGAACTCCTGACCCAGTCCCTGGCGCGCAACGTGAAGCACTGGCGCTCGGTGCGGGGCTTCACCCTGGACGTGCTCGCCGCCCGGGCCGGTGTCAGCCGCGGGATGCTCATCCAGATCGAGCAGGCGCGCACCAACCCGAGCATCGGAACGGTCGTGAAGATCGGGGACGCGCTCGGCGTCAGCGTCACCACGCTCCTCGACTACGAGCGGGGCCCCAAGGTCCGTGTCGTCCCCGCCGATCAGACCGTACGGCTGTGGCACACCGAGGCCGGCAGCTACAACCGGCTCCTCGCCGGCACGGAGGCCCCCGGACCGCTGGAGATGTGGGACTGGCGGCTGATGCCGGGCGAGCAGAGCCCCTCCGACCCGCACCCGGTGGGCACGGTGGAACTGGTCCACGTCACCGCCGGTGAACTGACGCTCACCGTGGACGGCGTCAAGCACCTCGTCCCGGCCGGCGCGAGCGCCACGTTCGAGGCCAGTGCGTCGCACACCTACGGCAACGAGGGCGACGAACCGATGCAGATGCTGATGGCCGTCTCCGTACCCCCCGTGCGCTGAACCGCGCCGGAGCGGACTGTTAGCGTGCGGCCATGCGCGCACCCATCGGAGACTTCGACACCGCCGCTCCCGCCCCGGACCGCCTGGACGAACTGACCGCCCCGGTCGCCGACGCCGTACGCAACTGGCAGGGTGCCGTCCCCGCCGACCGGATCGTCTACGTCGACACCGACCCGCGCTGGGCCGACACCGCCGTCTTCGTCGAGCACTACGGCCGCGATCTGCTGGAACGGTCGGCGAACTGCGTGGTGGTCGCGGGCAAGCGGGGCGGCGCGACCACCCTTGCCGCGTGCGTGGTGCTCTCCACCACCCGGGTCGACGTCAACGGCGTGGTCCGTCGTCAACTCGGCTCCCGCAAGGCCTCGTTCGCCTCGATGGAGACGGCGACGGGGGAGACCGGCATGGAGTACGGCGGCGTCACCCCGGTCGGACTGCCGACCGGCTGGCCGGTGCTGGTGGACTCGGCCGTCGTCGAGCTGCCCTACGTCCTGGTCGGCAGCGGCCGCCGACGCGGCAAGCTGCTCGTACCCGGTAAGGCCCTCGCCGAACTCCCGGGCGCGGTGGTGCTGGAGGGCCTCGGAACCGCCTGACCCTTGCGGCCTGCCCGTCCGCCCACCCTGTTCGTCGGCCCGGCGGTCCGCCTGCCGATCGGCCCGTGGGCCGGCGCGTTGACCGGCCCGTGGGCCGATCGGTGTGACGCCCCGTCCGTCTCCCGTCTCCCGTCGCCCGTCGATCGGCCCCGAGCCCCTCGGCTCGTCCGTTCCGCCCGTCAGGCCGTCGCGTGGTGGGCCAGTGCCGCATGGGGGTCCGTCTCGCCCGGAGCCGGTGCCGGGTCGGCGTGCACCAGGGCGGCGGTCAGCCTGGGCACGGCGTGCAGCAGCGCGTGTTCGGCCTCGACGGCGATCGCGTGCGCCTGCCGTACCGTCGCCTCGCCGTCCACCACCACCGCGACCTCGGCCCGCAGCCGGTGCCCGATCCAGCGCAGTCGCAGCTCGCCCACCTCCCGCACTCCCGGCACGTCCCGTACCGCCCGCTCGGCCCGGTCCACCAGCGCCGGGTCGACGGCGTCCAACACCCGCCGGAACACCTCCCGCGCCGCGTCCCGCAGCACCAGTGTGATCGCGGCCGTGATCACCAGCCCCACGATCGGATCCGCCGCCTGCCAGCCGAGGGCCGAACCCGCGGCGCCCAACAGCACCGCCAGCGAGGTGAATCCGTCGGTACGGGCGTGCAACCCGTCGGCGACCAGCGCGGCGGAGCCGATCTCCCGGCCGACCCGGATCCGGTACCGGGCCACCCACTCGTTCCCGGCGAAGCCCACCAGCGCGGCCACCGCGACCGCCGGCACGTGCTCGACCGGGCGCGGGTCGAGCAGCCGCCCGACCGCCGCCCACGCGGCGAAGGCCGCCGAGGCGGCGATGGTCAGCACGATGACGAGCCCCGCGAGGTCCTCGGCCCGCCCGTAGCCGTAGGTGAACCGGCGGGTCGCCGCCCGCCGCCCCAGCACGAAGGCGATGCCGAGGGGTACGGCGGTCAGCGCGTCGGCCGCGTTGTGCACCGTGTCCCCGAGCAGCGCCACCGAACCGGACGCGGCCACCACGACCGCCTGCGCCAGCGCGGTCGTCCCGAGCACGGCCAGTGACACCCACAGCGCCCGCATCCCGCGCGCCGAGGACTCGAGCGCCGGGTCCAGCTTGTCGGCGGTCTCGTGGGAGTGCGGGGTGAGGAGGTGGCCGAGACGGTGGCGCAGGCCGGGGGCCGGGGCGTGCCGGTGCTCGTGCGGGGCGTGGCCGTCCGCCTCGTGGTGGTGCGGGTGCCGGTCGCTCACGTCGATCCCCTTCCGGTGTGCGGGAGTGGACGCGAGGCGTCCACGGAGCCATTATGTGCGTATGAGCGCACGCATGCACCTATCACCTGCGCACCATGCGCACCCGCGCAGCCCGGGCGAGGAGCAGTTCGCGCTCGCCGCCGAACTCCTGTCCCTGCTCGGCGACCGGACCCGCCTCGCGCTGCTGCACGCCCTGACGGCGGGGGAGGCCGACGTCACCACCCTCACCGAGGCGTGTGGTGCCGCCCGCCCGGCCGTCAGCCAGCATCTGGCCCGGCTGCGGCTCGCCGGGCTGGTGGACACCCGCAAGGAGGGTCGCCGGGTCATCTACTCACTCCGGCACGGGCACCTGCGCCGCCTGGTCGAGGAGGCCCTGAAGACGGCGGACCACCGCCTCGCCGAACGGACCGGGGAAGAGGAGCGGATCACCGAGACAGGGAGCTGAACGTCGCGTACCGCCCGCAGGCGCGGGGAGGCTCGGGGGTGGCGCTGAGCAGCGCGCGGCTCGGGCAGGGGGTGGCGGCGGCCCTGCTCGCGCCGCAGACCATGGCGCTGATCACGGCCCTCTTCCCGGCGGCCGCCCTCTGCCCGACCCGGACGCGAGCGGCGGCGGCCGCCGCCTGAGCGCCTCTTCGACGCCACGGGCGGGGCCGGCCGCCGGCTCCGGGGACGGCCCGCCGGCGGGGTCGGACACGGCGGCCCGAGCCCGCGGGCCGTGGCTCAGTAGCCGGGGGCCGTCCCCAGGTACTGCTCGGCGAAGGCGGCCGCCGCGGCCGGCGAGGTGAACAGCCGGCGGAGCCGGGCCAGCGTGGTGCCGGCCCGGTAGGGGTCGCCGCAGGAGGTGCCGTGGTAGATCTCCGAGAGCCACTCGGAGAACTCCTCGTAGTCCCACACCCGCCGCAGGCATGCCTCCGAGTAGCCGTCCAGGCCCGAGGGATCGCCCTTCGTCAGATGTGCGACCAGGCCGTCGCCCAGCAGGAACGCGTCGTTCAGGGCCAGGTTCATGCCCTTCGCGGCGATCGGCGCGACGAGATGTGCGGCATCGCCGGCCAGGAAGAGACGGCCGAACACCATCGGCTCGACGACGTAGTTGTGCATGTCCAGCACGCGCTTCTCGAGCAGCCGTCCCTCCGTCAGCGGTGGGCGGCCGGCCGCCCGCAGGCGCTGCTGCAGCTCGCCCCAGACACGCTCGTGCGACCAGTTGTCCGGGTCGTCGCCGGGCGGGCACTGGAGGTAGTAGCGGGTCACCTCCGGACTGCGGGGCATGTGCCCGGCGAATCCGTCCGGGTGCATGCCGAACAGCACGCAGTCGGAGGACGGTGGTGCCTCGGCGAGCAGCGCCAGCCAGCCGGTGCCGTAGTCGCGCCGCGACGTCCGTGCCCGTTGCGGCAGTGCGGCCCGGCTCGCCCCGCGGGCCCCGTCGCAGCCCGCGACGAAGTCGCAGCGCACGATCACCCGTTCGCCGCTGTCCGGGTCGGTGTACGAGACGGAGGGCCGGTCCGAGTCCGGGTCGTGCAGGGTCACGTCCCGCACGCCGAAGCGGATCTCACCGCCGCGCACGTCGGCGTACTCTCGCACGAGATCGGTCACGAGCAGTGGCTGCGGATAGACCCAGTGGTGACGCCCGGTCAGCTCCGTGTAGGAGAAGCGGTGTCCTCGGCCGTCGAAGCGGAACTCGCACTCGGAGTGCCGCTCCGCACGCTCCAGCAGAGGGCCGCCCAGGCCGCGCTGTTCGAGGCCGCGTACGGCCCATTCCTCGATGACCCCGGCACGTGGCCGCTGTTCGATGAACTCCCTGCTCTCGGCTTCCAGGACCAGGCAGTCGACACCGGCGGCCCGCAGGATGTTGCCGACGGTCAGGCCCGCCGGTCCGGCGCCCACGACGACGACCGGAAAGCGGTGCGGGGCAGGGGAGTTGGAGTGGGGGGAGTGGGGGGAAGGAGACGTCACGCGAGCATTATGACGGTGTCCCGTCAGCCGAGCCGACGGGACACCGTGCGTGCCGCGCGAGGTGGTCAGTGCGCGGGCGCGTCCGTGACCACGACCTCGTCGATGCTGCGCTCGATCGCCTCGGGCGCGGAGGCGGTGGCCTTGGCCCAGTAGTAGATGGCCAGGGAGAAGGCCGCGACGACCAGGATGTCCCACCACAGCGGGATGCTGCCCCGGCCGCCGAAGCCGCCCAGCCAGGAGATGACGCCGAGTCCGATCAGGTAACCGGGCAGCCACTGTGCGGCCTTGAAGTCCAGCCGGGGCGCGTCGGGCAGCCGCTTGGCGGTGGCGTACCAGGCGTAGGAGCCGAGCAGCACGTAGCCGAGCAGGATCGCGAAGCCCAGGCGCCACAGGGTGTCCCAGCCGGCCCAGTAGATGATGAGGTTGGCGACCACGAACGACAGCGGCGAGATGATCCTGCCGCCGGGCAGCCGGTAAGGACGCTCGTGGTGCGGCAGACGGTCGGCGAAGACGCCGTAGGCCAGCGGCGCGCCCGCGTACATCAGCACGCTCGCCGAGGTGATGAAGCCGACCAGCTCCTGCCAGCTCGGGAACGGCAGGAAGCAGACCACACCGGTGACGAACGACATGAGGAGGCCGAACCACGGCACGCCGCGCTTGTCGGTCTTGGCGAACGCCTTCGGCGCGTAGCCGTTCTTGGCCAGGCCGAAGGAGACGCGGGAGGTGGCGGTGGTGTAGATCAGGCCGGTGCCGCCGGGCGAGATGATCGCGTCGACGTAGAGCACCCAGCCCAGCCAGCCCAGGCCGACCAGGGTCGCCAGGCCCGCCCACGGGCCGCTGATGCCGGGGAAGTCCAGGTTGGCCCAGCCGTGCGCGAAGGAGGCGTGCGGCAGCGCGGCGATGAACACGACCTGCAGCAGGACGTAGATCACGGCGCCGATCGCCACCGAGCCGAGGGTAGCGCGCGGCAGGTCGCGCTTGGGGTTGCGGCTCTCGCCCGCGAGCTGGATCGCCTGCTCGAAGCCGAGCAGCGCGAAGATGATGCCGCTGGAGCTGATGGCGCCCAGGATGCCCTTGGCGCCGAACGGCGCGAAGCCCTCCGAGGTGAAGTTGCTCGCGTGGAAGTTGCCCGCCGCGATGACGAAGATCGCCCCGAGCGGGACGGCGATCTTCCACCAGGTGGCGGCGCTGTTGGTGTGCGCGAGGGCCCGGACGCCGAAGAAGTTGACGCCGACGAAGACCGCCATCAGGACGACGGCCGTGAGGAAGCCGCCGGTGGTCAGCGTTCCGTCGGCGTGCTGCAGGCCCTGGGCCCACTGCCAGTGACCGGCGTAGCCGATCATGGCCTCGACCTCGATCGGGGCCACGGTCGCCGCCTGCAGCCAGGCGAACCAGCCGAAGGACATGCCGGCCAGGCCGCCGAACGCGTAGTGCGGGTAGCGGGCCGTGCCGCCCGCCACCGGGAACATGCCGCCCAGCTCGGCGTGCACGAGCGCCAGCAGGACGATCGCGACCGCGCCGATCACCCACGAGATGATCGCCGCGGGGCCGGCCACGACGACCGCCTTCTCGGCGCCGTACAGCCATCCGGAGCCGATGATGGAGCCCACGGAGGCCCACATCAGACCGATCAGTCCGACATCTCGGCGCAGACCGCCGGACTCCGTCGTGGCCTGTGGCAAGGCGTCGACTTTCGCCATGTGCAAGTGGCCTCTCAGTTCATGAACGCTAAATCAACGAGCAAGGACGCCACAGGCTAGGAAGGCTATCTGCGCCGGCAAAAGACTGTTTCCCAAAACTTGACCCAGGATCTTGCCTGTCTTGGGGAACAGTCTTCGCACAGGTCAGACATCAACTCGGAATGTCAATATTCAGCGCCGAATTGTGAGAAGAAGGAGAGACAGTCTCGCGCAGTCGGGGAATTTCGATCGCCGGGCAACGGTCCATGACCATCTCCAGACCGGCCCCCCGGCTCCGGTCGTAGGCGGCCTCGTCGACGACGCCCAGCTGGAACCACAGGGCCCGCGCGCCCTTCGCCACGGCCTCGTCGGCCACCGCGCCCGCCAGCGAGCTGTTGACGAAGACGTCCACCACGTCCACGTCGAAGGGGACGTCCGCGAGGGAGGCGTAGCCCGGCTCGCCGTGCACCGTCTCGGCCTTGGGGTGCACCGGCACGATCCGCTTGCCGAAACGCTGCAGCACGTGTGCCACCCCGTAGGCGGGCCGGTTCCGGTTGCCGGACAGGCCGACCACGGCCCAGGTGTCACCCAGCTCGGTCAGAATCCTGCGGATCGTCGCTTCGTCGCCGTACACGGCGGCCTCCTCGGGGCGCGGGGGATGTCGGATGGTCGTCGGTTCGGGCAACAGCACCCCGGAGGCACTGATTCCCGCGTCCGTACCCCGCCACGGTGCCGCGAATCGGTGCAAGGTACCTGCATGCCGCCGTCCGTCCGCCTACGCTCGCCCCGTGCTGCGCATCCTCGACGCCCGAACCGGTGAGCCCGTCGCCGCCGCGCCCGCCCGCCGTGGTCTGACCCGCATCGAGGCCCACGCCTCCGGTCTGGACCCGACGGCCCTGCGGGTGCTGCTCACCGCCGACCTGCTCGTGCGCGCCCTGGAACTGGGCGGCACCCCGGTCTGGACGATCCTCACCGCGCCCCATCGGCAGGCCGAACTCCGCACCGCCGCGACCAGCCTGGCCATCCGCCCCTTCGAGGACGGCCGTGACCTCGCGTCCGGGCTGGGCGAGGCGCAGGCGATCCATGTCGTGGCGCAGGGCGGTGAGGCCGTTCCCGGCGAGGGGCCGGTGCTGAGCGTGGCGCCGGTGGTGTGGGCCGAGGCCCGGCCGTCGGGCCCCGCACCGGAGGCCGCGGGCCCGGCAGAGCACGAGAGGGCGCCCACCGGTGCCGGTCCGGCGGCCCCCGCACCTTCCGGCACCGGCCAGGACGCCGTACCCGGCCGGCCCGGCACCTCCCCGGTGTCCCCGCCGGCGGATCCCGGCGCCGCTCCGCTGCCCGTCGTCCTCTCCGACCCCGCCGCCCTGCGCCTTGCGCTGTTCTCCGTTCCGCGCGGTGAACCCGTGAGGCTGAACCGCACTGTGCTGGACGAGGCCGCAGGACGACTGTCCCGCTGGCGCCGGGCGGTGGCCGGCTGGGCCCGGCGGCCCTCGCGGCCGGTGCCCGACGAGGTGCGGGCGCGGCTGCGGGCCGCCTGGGAGGACGATCTCGACCTGCCCGGGGTCCTGGAGGTGCTGCGGGACGTGGAGCACGCCCCGGACCTGCCCGACGGCGCCCGCTTCGAGACGTACGCCTACGTCGACCGGCTGCTCGCCCTCGACCTGCCCCGCGATCTCGGGACCCTCGCGTGATCGAGCGGGCGGGCGCCGGCCCGCTGCGCCGCCTGGTGGTGCTGCGGCATGCCAAGTCCGCCTGGCCCGAGGGCGTGGAGGACCACTCGAGGCCGCTCGCCGCGCGCGGCCTCAGGGACGCCCCGGCCGCCGGCCGTGCCCTCGCCGAGGCCGGCGGCCTGCCCGACCTCGCCCTGTGCTCCACCGCCGTACGCGCCCGCCGCACCTGGGAACTGGCCTCCGCCCAGTGGGGCACCCCGCCCCCGGTCCGCTATGACCGGCGGCTGTACGCGGCCGGCGTGGCGGACCTGCTGGAGGTCGTGCGGGAGGTGCCGTCCTCGGTGGAGACGCTGCTGCTGGTCGGGCACAACCCGGGGCTGCAGGAGCTGGTCCTGGAGCTGGCCGGGGACGGCCTGGACGACTCGCTGGAGCGGGTGCGGGTGAAGTTCCCCACGTCCGCGATCGCCGTGCTGACCTGGCGCGGCACCGGCTGGCCGGCCCTCGCCCCGGGTACGGCGCTGCTGACGTCGCTCACCGTGCCGCGCGGCAAGAAGGGCAAGAGGTAGCCAGGAGCCCCGCTGACCTCGCACGCACCCTCGGCATAGGCTGGCCGGATGCAGGACGAGTACCGCACAGTCGCCCGCGCGGGCGTGCACGAGACCGAGATCAACCGCTCCCGCTTCCTGTGCGCCCTCGCCCCGGCCGCCACCGAGCAGGAGGCGCAGGACTTCATCGCCTCCGTCCGCAAGGAGCACGCCGACGCCACGCACAACTGCTCGGCGTACGTCATCGGCGCCGACGCCTCCGTACAGAAGGCCAGCGACGACGGCGAACCGGGCGGCACCGCCGGCGTCCCGATGCTCCAGATGCTGCTGCGCCGCGACATGCGGTACGTGGTCGCCGTCGTCACCCGCTACTACGGCGGGGTCAAGCTGGGCGCCGGTGGCCTCATCCGCGCCTACGGCGGAGCCGTCGGCGAGGCCCTGGACGCGCTCGGCACGATCACCCGGCGCCGCTTCCGGCTGGCCACCGTCACCGTCGACCACCAGCGCGCGGGAAAGGTCCAGAACGACCTGCGCGCCACGGGCCGCGAGGTCCGGGACGTCCGCTACGGCGAGGCCGTCACCATCGAGATCGGCCTGCCGGACGCCGACGTGGAGTCCTTCCGCGGCTGGCTCGCGGATGTGACGGCGGGCACGGCGGGGTTCGAACTGGGCGGCGAAGCCTACGGAGACGCCGGCCAGTAGTGGCAAATCGGGCATAACGGGCATGTGCGGGGCGGGTCATGACGGGCCGATACGGGAGTAACCGCCCGTGATGTCAGACCCGGCCGTTAGTCTCGGGGATCATGAGACTCCTGCACACGTCCGACTGGCATCTCGGCCGGGCCTTCCACCGGGTGAGCATGCTCGGGGCCCAGGCCGAGTTCATCGGTCACCTCGTCACCACCGTGCGTGAGCGCGAGGTCGACGCGGTGGTCGTGTCCGGGGACGTGTACGACCGCGCGGTGCCGCCGCTCGCCGCGGTCGAGCTGTTCGACGACGCCCTGCACCGCATCGCGGACCTCGGCGTGCCCACGGTGATGATCTCCGGCAACCACGACTCGGCCCGCCGCCTCGGCGTCGGCGCCGGACTCATCGACCGCGCGGGCATCCACCTGCGCACCGAACCGTCCGCCGTCGGCACCCCGGTCGTGCTCACGGACGCCCACGGAGACGTCGCCTTCTACGGGCTGCCCTATCTCGAACCCGCCCTGGTGAAGGACGAGTTCGCGGTGGACCGGGCCGGCCACGAGACGGTCCTCGGCGCCGCCATGGACCGCGTCCGCGCCGACCTCGCCACCCGCGCGCCGGGCACCCGCTCCGTCGTCCTCGCCCACGCCTTCGTCACCGGCGGACAGGCCAGCGACAGCGAGCGGGACATCACCGTCGGGGGAGTGGCCGCCGTCCCGGCCGGCGTCTTCGACGGCGTCGACTACGCGGCACTCGGGCACCTGCACGGCTGCCAGACGATCACCGAGCGCGTGCGCTACTCCGGCTCCCCGCTCGCCTACTCCTTCTCCGAGGCCGGCCACCGCAAGAGCATGTGGCTGATCGACCTGGCCGCCGACGGCTCGGTCACCGGCGAGCGCGTCGACTGCCCCGTGCCGCGCCCGCTCGCCCGCGTCCGCGGCACGCTGGACGACCTCCTCGCCGACCCGGAGCTGGCCCGGCACGAGGACGCCTGGGTCGAGGCCACCCTCACCGACCCGGTCCGCCCCGCCGACCCGATGGCCCGGCTCGCCGAGCGCTTCCCGCACACCCTCAGCCTGGTCTTCGCCCCGGAGCGGGCCCCCGACGACCCCCAGGTGTCCTACGCCCGCCGCCTCGCGGGCCGCAGCGACCAGCAGATCGCCCAGGACTTCGTCGCCCATGTGCGCGGTGCCGGACCGGACGAGCGGGAGACGGCCGTGCTGCGGGACGCCTTCGACGCGGTACGCGCCGACGACGCCGCACGGGAGGTGGCCCGGTGAGGCTGCACCGGCTGGACATCACCGCCTTCGGGCCCTTCGGCGGCTCCCGCAGCGTCGACTTCGACGCCCTGTCCGCCGCCGGGCTCTTCCTGCTGCACGGCCCGACCGGCGCGGGCAAGACCTCCGTCCTGGACGCCGTCTGCTACGCCCTGTACGGCGCCGTCCCCGGCGCCCGGCAGAGCGGCCAGGGCATGAACCTGCGCAGCGACCACGCCGAGCCGCGCACCCGCACCGAGGTCCGCCTCGAACTGACCGTCGCCGGACGCCGGCTGGAGATCACCCGGCAGCCGCCCTGGGAGCGGCCCAAGCTGCGCGGCACGGGCACGACCGTCGAGAAGGCCCAGACCTGGCTGCGCGAGTACGACAGCGCGGCCGCCGTCTGGAAGGACCGCAGCCGTTCCCACCAGGAGATAGGCGAGGAGATCACCCAGCTGCTCGGCATGAGCCGCGAGCAGTTCTGCCAGGTCGTCCTGCTGCCCCAGGGCGACTTCGCCCGCTTCCTGCGCGCCGACGCCGAGGCCCGCGGCCGCCTGCTCGGCCGCCTCTTCGACACCCAGCGGTTCGCCGACGTCGAGAAGCGTCTCGCCGAACGCCGGCGTGCCACCGAGGCACGCGTGCGGGAAGGGGACGCGGCCCTCCTCGCCGATGCCCACCGCATGCAGCAGGAGGCCGGGGACGCCATGGAGCTGCCCGAGCTGGCCCCCGGCGACCCGGGTCTCGCCGAGGCGGTCCTCGGCGCCGCCGCCGTCGCCCGCAGCACCGCCCGGGAACGCCTCACCGTCGCCCACTGCCGCCTCGGCGCCGTGGAATCCGCCCACGCCGCGGCGCGGCGCGCGCTGGAGGACGTACGCGAACTCGCCCGGCTGCAAAGCAGGTTCGCCGAGGCGCGGCGGCGCGCCGAGCGCCTCCAGGAGCGGGCCGGCGCCCACCGCGAGGCGCAGGAACGCATGGAGCGGGGCCGCAAGGCGGAGGCCGTCGCGCCCGCGCTGGAGCTGCGGGAGGCCGCCGAGGCGGAGCACCGCAGGGCCGCCCAGGAGGAGTCACGCGCCCGCGCGGCGCTCCCCGGCTCCCATGCCGACGCCGGTGCGAGCGGACTCGCCTCCGCCGCCCGCCGGGCCGCCGAGGAGCTGGGCGGTCTGGACGCCGCCCGGCGAGCCGAACAGCGGCTCGCCGACCTGGTCGAGGAGCGGGCCGGACTCGACCGGCAGGAGCGCGCCGACGAGGACGTGCTGCGCGAGGCCGACGCCTGGCTCGCCGACTGGGACACCACCCGCTCGGCGCTCCAGGCCCGCACCGAATCCGCCCAGGAGGCCGCCACCCGCGCCGAACAGCTCGCCGTGCGGCGGGAGCCGATGCGGGGGCGCCTCGCCGCGGCCCGCACCCGGGACGAACTCGCCGCCGACCTGACGGAGGCCCAGCGCCGGGCGGTCGCCTCCGAGCAGCGCGCCCTCGGCGCGCGCGCCCACTGGCTCGACCTCAGGGAACAGCGCCTGAACGGCATCGCCGCCGAACTGGCCGCCCACCTCACCGCCGGCGAACCCTGCGCGGTCTGCGGAGCCACCGAACACCCGGCACCGGCCCGCAAGGCCGCCGGGCACGTCGACCGCGAGTCGGAGGACCGCGCCCTCGCCGCCTGCCGGCGCGCCGAGGAGCAGCACACCGAGGACGAACGGCGCCTCGGCGTCGTCCGCGAGGCCCTGGCGGCCGCCACCGCCGAGGCCGGCGACACCCCCACCGCCCGGCTCGCCGCCGAGGCCGAGGAACTGGAACAGCAGTACGCCCGCGCCCGCCGTGACGCCTCCGCCCTGCACGCCGCCCACGAGGAGCTGCGGCGGGCCGAGCACGAGCGCGAGCAGCGCCTCGCCGACCGCCAGCAGGCCGCCGTACGCGCCGCCTCCCGGCTCACCCGGCGCGAGAGCCTGGAGCGCGAACATGCCTTGCTGGAACAGGAGTTGACCCAGGCGCGCGGCGCGGCGGACAGCGTGGCCGCGCGGGCCGCGCAGCTGGAGCGACAGGCGACGCTCCTCACCCGGGCCGCCGACGCCGTCCGGGCCGCCGAGGACGCCGCCCAGCGCCTGAAGGACGCCGACGCCCGCCTCGCCGACGCCGCCTACCGGGCCGGCTTCGACACCCCCCGGGCCGCGGCCGCCGCCCTGCTGGACGCCGCCGCCCACCGCGAGCTGCAGCACCGCCTGGACGCCTGGCAGGCGGACGAGGCCGCCGTACGCGCCGTGCTGGCCGAGGCCGACACCGCCGCGGCCGCCCAGCTCCCGCCCGCCGACCCCGCCGCGGCCGAGCGGATCGCGGCCGCGGCCGAACGCCGGCTGCGCGAGGCCGCCTCCGCGCGCGACGCCGCCGCCCGCTGCCGCACCGAGCTGGACCGCCTCTCCGCGCGGGCCACCGAGGCCGTACGACGCCTCGCACCGCTCCGCGACGAGTACGACCGGGTCGCCCGGCTCGCCGCCCTCACCGCCGGCACCTCCGCCGACAACGAACGCAAGATGCGCCTGGAGTCGTACGTGCTCGCGGCCCGCCTGGAGCAGGTGGCCGCCGCCGCGACCGTCCGCCTGCAGCGCATGTCATCCGGCCGCTACACCCTGGTCCACTCCGCCGACCGCACCGGACGCGGCCGCAGCGGCCTCGGCCTGCACGTCGTCGACGCCTGGACGGGCCGGGAACGGGACACCGCCACCCTGTCCGGCGGCGAGACCTTCTTCGCATCCCTCGCCCTGGCCCTCGGCCTCGCCGACGTCGTCACGGACGAGGCGGGAGGCGTCCGGCTCGACACCCTCTTCATCGACGAGGGCTTCGGCAGCCTCGACGACCAGACCCTGGACGAGGTCCTGGACGTCCTCGACTCCCTGCGCGAACGGGACCGCAGCGTCGGCATCGTCAGCCACGTCGCCGACCTGCGCCGCCGCATCCACGCCCAGCTGGAGGTGGTGAAGGGCAGATCGGGGTCGACGCTGCGGCAGCGGGGGGTGGCCTAGGGCCCGCCGCGAAGACCGGTCCCGGCCGTATCGCGTCGCCGTCGACGCAGCCAAGGCATCACCCCGACCCGGGGACCTCAGTCGAAGCCTGGTGGACGGACGCGGCAGGAGTGGCACAGCGCCGTACCTACACGACCGTCACCCTGTCGTCGGGGTCGCGCCAGTACTGGACGATGCCGGACGACATCCCGGCGAACACGGTCGTCTCCTGGCACGTCCGCGCGAACGACGGCAAGGCGACCTCCGCGTGGAGCGACGAGGGCGACGGCTCGGTCTGGTCGTTCGTGTACGACGACGCGAACCCCGAGAAGGCGACGATCAGCTCGCCCGAATACCCCGAGCCCGAGGACGTGTTCTGGGTGGACGGGGTGGGCGTCTACGGCCACTTCACCATGGACTCGCCCTCCGACGACGTGGTGTCGTACACGTACTACTTCCTTGACGGCCCTCATGGGACCGTCGACGCCGAGCGGCCGGGCGCGGCTGTGACCATTCCGTACCTTCCCCTCAGGTCAGGGCCCAAGTCGTTGACGGTCCAGGCGATCGACCGGTCGGGCCGAAGCAGCGGGGAGTCGCGGTACGACTTCAACGTGAAGTCCGGACGTGCCCCGGTCGCCCGCTGGAAGCTGGACGACCCGGCAGGCTCCCGCGCGGCAGCCGCCGAGACGGGCAGCGCCGCCCGTGCCGGCACCGGCGTGACCTTCGGCGGCCCGGCGCCCACGGGCACCGGAGCCACCGCCACGGTCGGCCTCGACGGCAGCGGCCACGGCTTCCTCACCACGGACGCCGCAGCCACCGACATCAGCAGGACGTTCGCCGTCAGCGCCTGGGTGCGGCCCGCCGAAACCGGCCCGAACATGACCGTCGCCAGCCAGGACGCCGACGGCGAGCCCGGCTTCAGCCTCGGGCTGCGCAGCCAGGACGGCGGCCCCGTCTGGTCGTTCGCGACCGGGGGCGCGCGGGTGTCCGGGGGCGCGCCCGAGACCGGCGAGTGGGCGCATCTGCTGGGGCTCTACGACGCCGAGACCGGACGCGCGCAGTTGTACGTCAACGGCCAAGAGGCCGGCACCGCGGCAGCGGCGACTCCCGCCGAGAGGGCCGGCGCGTTCCAGATCGGGCGCGCACGCGGAGCCACCGGCTACCGTGACCGGTGGCACGGTGACATCGGTGACGTACAGGTGCACGACCGGGTCGTAGTCCCGGGCGAGGTGGCCGAACGGGCCTGGCGCAAGCCGAAGTCCACCGGCCACTGGTCGCTGGAGAACGCGGCGGACGGCGCGAGCCCCGAGCAGTCGGACGGGGCGCCGCTGCGGCTGGGCACGGGCGCTTCGATCTACCGGGGCACCGACAGTTCCTGCATCCCGGAGATCGACCCCGACTGCACCTACGTGCCGCCGGCCCTCGTCGGCGACGGGCATCTGCGCCTGGACGGCGAGTCCGGATACGCCGCTACGGACGGGCCCGTCGTGGACACCGGGGACAGTTTCACCCTCGGTGTCGCGGTACGCCTCGCGGACTCCGAGCCGGCCCACCCGATGACCGTGCTCTCGCAGGCCGGCGAGCACACCGACGCGTTCAAGGTGCGCTACGCGCCGTCCACGCACACCTGGCAACTGGTGATGCCGGAGAAGGACGAGGCCGGAGCCCCCGAGAAGGTGGTGTCCCAGATCGAGGCCGCGGACGGCGGCCAGGGCCAGGGCCATCGGCTCGCCGTGGTCTACGACGACGCGAGCGACACGATCAAGCTCTACCTCGACGGCTACACGAACGCCGAGGCGACCGCGAGCTTCCCCGACGGCTGGCACAGCACCGGTGCCCTCCAGATCGGCCGGGCCGGAGCCGGTGACAGCTGGGGCGAGTACCTCCACGGCGATGTGGACGAGGTGCAGGCCTACTCCGGTGCGCTGCGGGACGGCGACGTGCCCGGCCTGGGCTGGGGCACGGAGCCCTGCTTGTGCTGATCCGCCCGTGCTGAGTCCGGAGGCCTGACCTCCCGACGGCCCGCCGTGACCCGGGTTCCGGCGGGCCGTCGGGCTCCAGGGGGTCAGCGGCCCAGTGGCCGCCGGGGCAGGGGGGACGAGTAGACCACGCTGGTGGTCACCGAGCCCAGGGCGCCGATCTTGCCGGAGACCTCCTCCAGGTGGGACATGGAGCGCGCGGTCACCTTGATGACGAAGCAGTCGTCGCCCGTGACATGGTGCGCCTCCAGGATCTCGGGGGTCGCCGCGACCAGATCGTGGAAGGGCTTGTAGTTGCCGTTCGGATACCTGAGGCGCACGAACGCCAGGATCGGCAGGCCGAGCCGCTCGGGATCGACGACCGCCGCGTACCCCTGGATCACGCCCGCCTCCTCCAGGCGGCGGACCCGTTCGGTGACGGCGCTCGGCGACATGGAGACCTCGCGGGCCAGCTCGGCGTAGCTGGCCCGTCCCGCGCGCTGGAGGACCTCGAGGATGCGCCAGTCGGTGGCGTCCGGGGAATACACGGTCATCCCGGATGAATAGCAGGGGGATCCCCGGCCGGGCAAGGCCAACCCCGGGGAATCCCCCTTCAGTGAGCGGGCCAGGAGCCATAGATTTCCAGTCATGATCACCACGACTTCCGAGAACCCCGTCCTGCGCGTCGCCCCCGCCGCTCCCGCCGAGGCCGCCGCCTACTTCCGGGCGAGCCTGGCCTTCCACGCCGACGTCTCCGACGTGGCCGCCGCCCTCGCGGGCGGCGGTGACCCCGGCTTCGTCGTCATCGACACCCGCTCCACCGAGTCCTGGGACCAGGGCCACATCCCCGGCGCCGTCCACCTGCCGACCGCGCTCATCCCCGAGCAGGCCGAACAGCTCCTCGACAGGTCCGTGCCGGTGGTGACGTACTGCTGGGGCCCCGGCTGCAACGGCGCCACCCGCGCCGCCCTCGCCCTCGCCGAACTCGGCTACCGGGTCAAGGAGATGCTGGGCGGCTTCGAGTACTGGGCCCGCGAGGGCTTCGCCTACGAGACCTGGCAGGGCCCGGCACGCCGGGACGCCGACCCGCTGACGGCACCCGTGGAAGGCGAGTGCGGCTGCTGACGCCCGCCCGTGTAGGTTCTCTGCCCATGGCTCGATACGCGGACCCAGGCGTGCTGGAGTGGGTGGAGTCGGGCGGCGGCCCGCTGATAGCCGTTCCGGAGACGGTCCTGCCGTTCTGGGCCGGCGCCGACACCGAGGAACTCGACACGGACTACGACCGGGCGTGCGAGGTCGCCGGATACGCCGGCTTGCTCCCGGTCGGCGACAGCGCGGCCCTCGTCCTCGGCGACGAACCGGCTTCCACCTCCTACCTGCCCGAGCACGGCACCTTCGTGCGCTGGTCCGCCGCGGACTCCGAGGACGAACTGCTCGCCGCCGTCCCCGCCGCGCTCGAGGAGGCCGAGTGGGGGGACGAGATCCGCTGGACGGTCCCCGGCCCGGTCGTCCTCTTCGACTCCGCCCGGCAGGGCGGCCACATCACCCTCGGCGATCACCTCCGGGTCCCGCTCGAGCGGGGCCGCTACGCGGTGCGCGCCGCCTGGACCACGCCACGACCCGAGACCTGGATCGGCCTGGTACGGCTCAGACGGCTCGCGCACTGACGCGCCCCGCCCCCTGCCTCGGCGAAGCGCTCAACGCAGACCGTCGAAGGCGATGTTCAGGTGCCGCGGGCCGCGCAGCACCGCGTTCTGCCGGTACGGCGGCGGGTCCTCGACCAGGCGGGGGTTCTCCAGCCTTCGCGCCAGCGCGGACAGCGCGAGCTGGGTCTCCAGCCGGGCCAGCGGAGCGCCGAAGCAGCTGTGGATGCCGCTGCCGAAGCCGAGGTGCTGGATGTCCTCACGGTCCGGGTCGAAGCGCTCGGGGTCCTTGAACCGTTCCGGGTCCCGGTTGCCCGCCGCGAGCACCAGCCAGATGCGCGATCCCTTCGGGATGGTCACCCCGCGCAGCTCGATGTCGGCGATGCAGGTGCGCTGCGGCACGAGCTGCACCGGTGGCTCGTAGCGCAGGAGTTCCTCCACGATCCTGACCGACAGGCCCGGGTCGTCGCGCAGCCGCTGAAGGACCTCCGGGTGGCGCAGCAGCGTCAGCATGCCGTTGGTGATGAGGTTGACGGTCGTCTCGTGGCCCGCGATGAGCAGCAGCACCGAGGTGGAGAGCACCTCCATCATCGTCATGGCGCCGTCCGGACCGTGGCTGTTCACCAGGTCGGAGAGCATGTCGTCGCGGGGCTCCTTGGTGCGCTGTTCGACCAGCCCGGCGAGATACATGCCCAGCTGCATCCGCGCCTCCCGCGCGGTCCGCGCGAACTCGGCGTCGGCGCTCTGGCGCGTCTCCGGGTCCAGGGTGGCGACGATCGGATCCACCCAGGCGCGGAACTGCGGCTCGTCCTCCCGCGGTACCCCGAGCACCCGGCAGATGGCGGTGACCGGGAACGGGTAGGCGAACTGGTCGACCAGGTCGACCTCGCGGGCGTCCCCGAAACCGTCGATCAGACCCTCGACGATCTGGCCCAGCTCGCCGCGCATGGACTCGATGCGGCGGGGCCGGTGCGGGGGGCCGAAGGAGCTGTTGGCGATCCTGCGCAGCCGGTCGTGCTCGGGCGGGTCGAGCCGGATGAAGCTGGGCGGCAGCCCCGTCTCCTCCGCCTGGCCCAGCTCGTCGTCCCCGGCGGCGGCCAGGTTGGCGGCGTCGGAACTGATCCGCGGATCGTGGAGCAGGGCCTCGATGTCCCAGTACGAGCTGATGACGTAGGGGCCGCCCTCCTCCTCGTGCAGCACCGGAGTCCTGCGAAGCTCCTCGTACAGCGGATACGGGTCGGCGCGGTTGGCGAAGTCGGTGATCCGGCGGAACAGCGAGGCTTGCGTCATGACACGTCCTTGGAGCGTCGGGGCCGCGGCAGCGGTCAGTGGCGGGCCGGGGTGAAGACCAGCTGCTGATCGGCCGGTGAGTAGCCGCTCAGGGTCACGGTGGGCCCATGGGTCGGCAGGGACGGGTCGGGGAAGTCGGCCGCGACCGGCTGCCGGCCCTCGGGACGCCGGTCCACCGTCGGGAACTGGACCGGAAACGGCGCGCCCCGCTCGATCTGCCGCTGGTAGAACTCCAGCCACCGCGTGTTGTCGAAGCTCACGGCGGCGATCATCCGGCCCTGGTAGCCGTAGACACCGACGAACCTGCGCTCGGCCAGGGAACCCTGAGTGATCATGATCTGGTCGCCCATGGGCGGCACACCGACCGACTTGATGTTCACGCCGAACTGCGAGGACCAGAACGCGGGCATCCACAGGTGCGGCCGGCGGTCGGCGCCGGAGCAGATCATGTTGTGCGCGGCCGTCTCCGCCTGGGCGACGGCGTTGCCCCAGTGCTCCAGCGAGAGGAACTGGTAGCCGAACAGCGCGTGCGGGGAGCGCGCGACGTCACCGGCGACGAACACGTCGTCGGTGACGATGCCCCGGAAGTCGAAGGCCCGGCAGCCCGCGTCGCAGGCGATGCCCCGGGGACCGGCGCCGAGCCCCGAGCCGGTCAGCCACTCGGTGTTGCGCAGCGAACCGAGCGAGACGACCACGACCTCCGCCTCGACGACGCTCTCGTCGGACAGGTGGACGGCCCGCACCCTGCCGACCGCATCACCCTCCAGCGACGTCACCGTGACCCGGGTGCGCAGATCCACGCCGTTCTCGATCTGCAGGTCGGCGGCGACCGCGCCGATGACCCCGCCGAGGGCGCCCACCAGCGGGGCGCCGGCACGTTCCGCCATCGTGACCTCGAGACCCATCTCCCGGCAGGCCGAGGCGACCTCGCACCCGGCGAAACCGGCGCCGATCACGAACACCCGGCGGGGCCCCGCCTTCAGCTTCTGCAGCAGCGCGGCCGCGTCGTCACGGGTGCGCAGCAGACAGACCCCGTCCAGCCGGGCCTCCTCCTCCTTCAGCCAGGGCCGGGCGCGGACACCGGTCGCGATGAGCAGCCGGTCGTACTCCACCTCGTCACCGTCGGCCAGCCGCACCCGCCTGGCCCCCAGGTCGAGACCGGCCGCCGGGACACCCAGCCGCCACTTGGCGTCGATCTCCCGGCGGTGCGGCAGCTCGGTGTGGAGCGGGGACGCCTTGCCCAGCAGGACCGCCTTCGACAGCGGCGGCCGGTCGTACGGCTCGTACGGTTCGTCACCGATCAGGGTGAGCGAACCGGTGAACCCCTCGGCACGCAGCGTCTCGGCGGCCCGCAGGCCGGCCAGCGAGGCGCCGACGATCACGATCCGGCCCTCGCGCCTCAGCCGGTCCACGTGGTCATCGGCCATCGGACGCCTCCCGCGCGGATCCGCCCGGGGATCCGCCCGCCGCCCCGCCCGCTCCGTCCAGGCCGTCGGCCGTGATCGCCTGCACCGGGCAGGCGGCGACGGCGCGCGCCACCCGCTCCCGCTGCTCCTCCTCCGCGCGCGGGTCGTACACCAGCGACTCCTCGCCGTGCATGGCGAAGACGTCGGGCGCGAGGAACGCACACTGGGCGTATCCCTGACACTTGTTGAGATCGACGACGAGCCGCATCGGCGCTCCGCCCTTCCGGTGGCCAGGTCCGGGGCGCACCACCCGTGGCGTGCGGTCGTCTCCGGACGGCGGTCATGTCCCGCACGCCAGCATGGGAGCGGCGCCGGGGACCCGGCGCGCCGGGCGAGCCGTTCGGGTGAACGGCGCCACCGCACCGCCAGGTCACGCCGACGCCGCGGAACGGGGTTCCGCGCGGCGGTTCACCGCGAGGATGTGGATGCTGAGCACCAGCGACCAGGCCGGGAAGACCAGCTCCGCCCACGGGACGTTCGACGAGACGAAGAGCAGCGTCAGCGCGGTGAGGAAACCGAGGATCGTCAGCCAGCGCGGCAGGACGCCGAGGCGGTGGCCGATCACCGACATGGAGCACACGAAGACCGCCGCCATCCGCATGGCGTACCCCGTCATCATCGCGTACGCGAAATGGCGGCCGAGGTCCCAGGCGGACGGGCCGGGTGCCGTGCCGGTGGGGTGCCCGACCGCGAGCACGGCACTCGCCGCCGCGGCGGCACCGAACATCGTGGCGGTGAAGACCAGTCCGCTGCCGAGGAGGACGGTGGCGAGGAACTTGTCCTCGACGGCACCGACGTGCGCGCGTACCGCGCCGACGAACCACAGGAAGAAGATGCCGGCGAACGGCACGAGCGCGAGGGCCGTCCGCAGCGCGTCGCGCCGCCCGGAGTCGGTGAACCCCTGTGCGGTGACCGCGTCGGCCCCCTCGGGGATCCCCAGGCGGACCAGGACGATCGCCGCCGCCAGCAGCAGCGCGAAGACCACTCCGGCCAGTCCCGCGGCCCGCGGCGTCTCCAGCGCCTGCTGCCCCGGCCCCTTCTCCCGCACCACCGGCCCGCCTCCCTCCGCATCGGCCCCCGCACCAGCTAGCGGCCTCCCCACCCCGCGCGCCACCGGGAGGCGGCCGTCCGGCCGAGTGAGGGTTGTCCGGCTCGCCTACGCCCTGCAGAAGGGCGCACCGGCCTCGATCACCCGCTCCCTGTCCACCGCCCTCGTCGAACACGGCATCACCGTGAACACCGTCAACCCCGGCCCGGTGGACACGGGCTACGCCACCGGCGAGGCCCACGCGGCCGTCGCCGCGCGGTTCCCCGCCGGCCGCTGGGGCGTACCCGACGACCCGGCCCGCCTCATCGCGTGGCCGGCCACCGACGAGGCGGGCTGGATCACCGGGGAGGTCATCGACTCCGAGGGCGGCTTCCGGCGTTGAGTCGACCTATCGACTCGGCGAGGTCTCCGGGAGGCCGAGGCCGCGAGGCTCAGAGCCCGGACAGCTCGTCCACCAGGTCGTCCAGGCCCAGCGAGCCCTGCGACAGCGCCGCCATGTGCCAGGCCTTCAGGTCGAACGCGGCGCCGTGCCGCTCGCGCGCCTTCTCCCGGCCGAGCAGCCACGCCCGCTCACCGAGCTTGTAGCCGATCGCCTGACCCGGAATCGTCAGATACCGGGTCAGCTCGCTCTCCACGAAGTCGGCCGGCCGGCTGCTGTGCGCGCCGAAGAACTCCTGCGCCAGCTCCGGAGTCCACCGCTCACCGGGGTGGAACGGCGAGTCCGCCGGGATCTCCAGCTCCAGGTGCATGCCGATGTCCACGATCACCCGGGCCGCCCGCATCATCTGCGCGTCCAGGTAGCCGAGCCGCTCCTCCGGATCCGTCAGGTAGCCCAGCTCGTCCATCAGCCGCTCCGCGTACAGCGCCCAGCCCTCCGCGTTGGCGCTGACCCCGCCGACCGTCGCCTGGTACCGGGAGAGGTTCTCGGCCACGTGCGCCCACTGCGCGAGCTGGAGGTGATGGCCGGGCACACCCTCGTGGTACCACGTCGACACCAGGTCGTAGACCGGGAACCTGGTCTGCCCCATCGTCGGCAGCCAGGTGCGGCCGGGCCGGGAGAAGTCCTCCGACGGGGCGGTGTAGTAGGGGGCGGCCGCGCCGCCGGGCGGGGCGATGCGCGACTCCACCCTCCGCACCCGCTCGGCGAGTTCGAAGTGCGTGCCGTCCAGGTCCTCGATGGCCTTGTCCATCAGACCCTGCAGCCACGCGCGGACCTCTTCCACGCCCTCGATGTGCCGGCCGTGCTCGTCCAGGTGGGCGAGCGCCACCCACGGGGTCTCGGCGCCGGGCAGGATCTTCTCCGCCTCCCGCTCCATCTCGCCGAGGATCCGGTGGAACTCCGACCAGCCGTACGCGTACGCCTCGTCCAGGTCCAGGTCGGTGCCGTTGAAGTAGCGGGACCAGCGCGCGTACCGCTCACGGCCCACCGTGTTCGGGGCGCCCTCGACGGCCGGCGCGTACACGTCCCGCAGCCAGTCCCGCAGCTCCACCAGGGCGCCGGTCGCCGCACGGGCCGCCTCGTCCAGCTCCGCACGCAGCGCCTGCGGCCCGGTGGCGGCGAAGTCCTCGTACCAGCCGCGGCCCGAGCCGTCCGTGTCCGCCCACTCGGTGAGCTGCTCGATGAAGGTCGCGGTGGGCCGGGGGGCCGCGAAGAGCTTGCGGTCCAGGCCGAGTCGCAGCGACTCGCGGTAGCCCGCGAGCGCGCCCGGGACCGCGCGCAGCCGCTCGGCGATCGCCGCCCAGTCCTCGTCCGTCTGCGCCGGGGTGACCGTGAAGACGTCCCGCACCGCGTGGCCGGGCGTGTGCATGTTGCCCACCGCGCGCAGGTGCTCGTCCGCCTCGTGAACGGCGAGTTCGGCGGTCAGCCGCTCCCGCAGCAGCCGCCCGCAGCGCCGCTCCGCATCGCTGTCCGCGCCGGGCCGGCGCTCCGCCTCGTCCAGCTTCGCGAGCGTGGTACGGGCCAGCTCCGCGAGAGCCTCCTGGCCCGCGGGCGAGTAGTCGGGCAGCCTGCTCGAACTCTCCTGCACACCGAGATAGGTGCCGGTGATCGGGTCGAGGGCGATGAGGTCGTCCACGTACGCGTCGGCGACCTGACGGGGCAGCGGGCTCTTGGTCTCAGACATGCGGTCCATCCTCGTACGGTGAGGATCACCGCGTCACCCACGTATGGGGGGATTCAGCTCTCGGCGTGGCCGGCCGGCAGCAGGGGTCCGCACTCCCACTGCTGGAAGATCAACCGGGTCTCCACCCGTGCCACCTCCCGCTGCGACGTGAACTCGTCGAGCACCAGCCGCTGCAGATCGGCCATGTCCGCGACGGCCACATGCACCAGGTAGTCGTCCGGCCCGGTCAGATGGAACACCGTCCGTGCCTCCGGCAGCGCCCGGATCCGTTCCACGAACGGCCCCACCAGTTCCCGCCGGTGCGGCCGCACCTGCACCGACAGCAGCGCCTGGAGCCCCCGGCCGAGTTTGGCCGGATCGAGCCGCAGCTGGTGACCGAGGATCACGCCGGAGCGGCGCAGCCGGGTCACCCGGTCCAGACAGGTCGACGGCGCCACGCCCACCTGCGCGGCGAGGTCGCGGTAGGTGGTCCGGGCGTCGTTCTGCAGCAGCCGCAGCAGATGGAGGTCCACCGGATCCAGTACGACAGATTCGGCCATCGGCCGAACGTAGCACGCTGTTCGATTCCCGGGAACCGTTCGATGTTCACCCTTCCGTCCATGGACACCGCGAGCACCCGTGCCTACGACGACGTACGCACCGCATCGAGAGCCCTGGCCACCGAGGCCGTGCACGCCGGCCGAGACGATCTCGCCCGCCAGGGGCTGCACGCCCCGCCGATCGACCTGTCCACCACCTACCCCTCCTACGACAGCCGCGCCGAGGCCGCCCGCATCGACGCCTTCGCCACCGACGGCGCCGACCCGGTCGGGCCGCCCGTCTACGGCCGCCTCGGCAACCCGACCGTCGCCCGTTTCGAGACCGCCCTGGCCCGCCTGGAGGGGACCGAGTCCGCGGTCGCCTTCGCCAGCGGCATGGCCGCGCTCAGCGCGGTCCTCCTCGCCCTCCCCCAGCCCCGGCTCCGCTCGAGCGGGGGGGACCCCCTCGCCATGGGCCTGCGCCACGTCGTCGCCCTGCGGCCCCTGTACGGCTGCAGCGACCACCTGCTGACCGCCGGGCTCCTCGGCTCGGAGGTCACGTGGACCGACCCGGCCGGTATCGCCGACGCATTGCGCCCGGACACCGGCCTGGTGATCGTCGAGTCCCCGGCCAACCCCACCCTCGCCGAACTCGATCTGCGGGCCGTCGCGCGCGCCTGCGGTTCCGTCCCGCTGCTCGCCGACAACACCTTCGCCACGCCCGTGCTGCAACGCCCGGCCGAGCAGGGCGCCCGGCTGGTGCTGCACAGCGCCACCAAGTACCTCGGCGGCCACGGCGATGTGCTCGCCGGAGTCGTCGCCTGCGACGAGGAGTTCGCGGGGCGGCTCCGGCAGATACGGTTCGCCACCGGTGGGGTCCTGCATCCGCTGGCCGGCTACCTGCTCCTGCGCGGCCTGTCCACGCTTCCCGTACGGGTCCGGGCGGCCTCCGCGAACGCCGCCGAACTGGTCCGCCGGCTCGGCGCCGACCCGCGTGTGGCCCGCGTCCACTATCCGCGGCTGGGCGGCGCGATGATCGCCTTCGAGGTGCACGGCGACCCGCACGAGGTCATCTCCCGGGTCCGGCTCGTCACCCCGGCGGTGAGCCTGGGCAGCGTCGACACCCTCATCCAGCACCCCGCGTCCATCAGCCACCGCATCGTCGACGCCGACGACCGGCGGGGCGCCGGGGTGAGCGACCGCCTGCTCCGGCTGTCCGTGGGCCTGGAGGACGTGGACGACCTGTGGGCCGACCTGGATCAGGCCCTGGGCGAACGAGCCCGCAAGCCGGTCCCGCTGCAGGAGGCAGTGGTCTGACGGCCCGGCCTGCGGGTACGGCCCCCCGGGTACGGCCGGTGGGCTCGGCGCCCGGGGCTCGGCTGGCGGGCTTGGCCTCCGGGCTCGACCCCTGGATACGGCTGGTGGGGCTCGGCCGGCGGTGGCCTGAGTGACTCTCGACGTCGCCGGAGACCGCCGGACACCGCCGGAGACCGCCGGACACCGCCGGACACGGCCGGACACCGCCGGGCCGCTGGGGCCGATCGCGTGTCCGGTAGCCGTGGCGGCGGATTCGGCCCCGCCTGATGTGCGATGCGGACGACGGGTGGGGTGTGGACGCCTCGGCCGGTCGCGGGGGGACCCGGTCCGGACGGCCCGGCGGAGTGCGGATGGTCGGGCCGTCGAGGGGATGCAGACGACCTGCCCGGTGGCGGGTGACCCGTGGTGGGAGGCCCGGCCGGTGTGGATGGGCGGGCGCTCGGGAGGGGTGTGGACGGCTCGGCGGGTTGCGTTGTCGTGGCAGGTTGCGGGACGGCCCGGCGGGCGGTGACGGCATGGCGTGTTGCGAAGAGCCGGCGAGTCGCGGACGGCCCTGCGGGACGCGGGCGTCCTGGCAGGTTGCCGATGACCCGGTGCGGAGCGAGCGGCCGGAGGTGGGCGGTCGGGCGGGATGCAGGCCTGGCCGGTTGCGGAAGGACCGGTTGCGGAAGGACCGGTGCGGACGGCCCGGCAGGAGGTGCCGGGCCGTTGCTCGTGGGCCGTCGGGTCAGTCGCGGTGGGCCGGGTCGCCGAGGCGCTGCCGGCCGATGTCGTACGGCGCGCGAGCGGTGACCGGTGCGGCGTCCAGGCGGGCCGTGATGACCAGCGTGCCCTCCTCGACCTGGTAGTCCAGGGGCAGTCCGAGCCCGCGCATCGCTGCGACCATGCCCGTGTTGGAGGCCTGCGTCACGGCGTACACGCTCTCGCAGCCGGCCTCCACCGCCATCGCCACCAGCCGGCCGAGCAGTTCGGCCCCGATGCCGCGCCGCTGCCAGTCGTCCTCGACCAGCAGCGCGACCTCCGTCTCGTCGCCGTCCCACAGCAGATGGCCGAGGCCGATGATCCGGCCCGTGGCGGTCTGCACGGCCAGCGTCCGCCCGAAACGGGGGCTGAGCAGGTGGTTCAGATAGCGGTCCGCGTCGCCGACCGGGCCGTGGTAGCGCATGCCGAGGGTGCGCGTCGAGCACCGCTCGTGCATCGCCTTCGCCGCCGCCAGGTCGCCGGTGTCGACGCGGCGCACGGTGATGTCGTTGCCCTCCGGCAGCGTCAGCACGTCGTGTCCGCGCGGAATCCGCGGGCCGAGCCGGCTGTCCAGGTCGACCAGTGCCCGGGCCCGCGCGAACTCGGTCGGCGTGAACGGCAGATACGGCCGCTCCACGGTGAGCACCCCGCCCTCCGGCGCCCGCAGCCGCATGACCGTGTCCTCGAGCACGCCCTCGACCGGCACGGGCTCGGGACCGCGGCCCCCGCCGACCGGCCTCCCGGGCAGCGAACGGATCGTGCACCGGCCCAGCAGCTGACGCAACGCCAAGGGAAGTTCGGCGGCGTCCAGCGCGGTGCGGGCCGCCAGGCCGAGCACCCGGGTGGGGGCGTCGACCAGGTCGTGCGCGTCGGCCCGCTCGATCCAGGTGGACGTGCCACCGGCCAGCGAGACCGCCCGGGTGATCCCGGCCGCCGGCAGCGTGCCCGGCGCCCGCAGCAGGAACTCGTCCACCGTGCCGTCGGCCAGTGGGTGCGTCTGCAGGCTGAGAATGTCGACCCGGTGCCCGGCCAGCGCCGCGCACAGCGCGGCCAGGGAGCCCGGCTCGTCCTTCACCGTCGTCCGCATCCGCCACAGCGCGCCGGCACCGGTCACGCCGTCCGTGTCGGCACCGGGGTGCTCGGTGCCGGTCCGGTCGCCGGCGGGCTGCGCGGCGTGCCCGGCCGGCCGCGTCTCGGCGGTCGGCCGGGCACCGGTATCGCTGACCGGCGGTGCGTGTCCGTGGCGCCTTGCCCACCACACGTGGAAGCCCGCCGTCGCCGCCAGCACGATCGCCGAGATCACCAGCAGCGCCGGGCCGTCGGGCCCGTGGCCGATCATGTTCGCCACCGCGTCCGCCACGGCCACGGCCGTGAAGAGCGCGGCCAGCTCGACGACGTCCCGCCGCCAGTGGTGCACGGGCCGCCCGTGCTTCGTCCGGGTCACATCAGACATCTCTGGAGTCATGCAGCCACTGTGAAGGAAGGGTGTTGCGTGATCACGAACGGTTTGTGACCGATGGGTAAAGCATGCTCCGCACCATTTGTTGCACTTTCCACCATAGAGTGAACGGTTCAGGCGGCCGCCGCCCCCCTCGCCCCCGTCTCCGCGTCCAGCGCCGCCCGCAGCCGCCGGGCCTCGGTGGCCAGGCGGGAGCCGCCCTTGCGCGCGGCGGTGTGCGCGAGGTGCGGCAGCTCCCCGTGTGCCCCGGACCGCTCGGCACAGTCCGCCGCGACGGCCAGCAGGTCCCCGAGCCCCCGGGCCGGCACGGGGCTCGCCTCCGGCCGGGCGGTCGCGAGGTCGGCGAGCAGCACGGGCAGGGTGTGCCGGAGCACGCCCCAGATCGTCGCGTTGGCGCCCGTGGCCGCCGCCGTCCGCACCGACTCGGCCAGCCGCTGCGGCTTGACCGCACCACGCCGCACCAACTGGCCCAGGTCCGCGCCCAGCAGCGCCGCATCCAGCTGCCCCCGCGCGGCGAGCACCAGCAGGGCGTCCACGGCGGCCAGCCGGTCCTCGGCGTGCCGCGCGCCGAGCCCGTACGCCAGGCACAGATGGACCGCCTCGCCCGCCTCTCCGCCGGACTCGGCGAGCAGGGGCAGGACGGAGGCACCACGGCCGTCGTCCACGGCCGTGGCGGCGAGGTCGGGCAGTATGCGGACCGCGACCAGGTCCCGCCGCTCGGGGAGGACGGCGAGCCAGTGCGCGCGTATCGCGAGGTCCCAGTGGCCGCAGCGCCAGCGGTCGCTGAACACGGACACCGGCCGGCCGAGCCGGTGGAACTCCTGCGGGAAACCCTCCAGCAGCTCGGGCAGCTCGGGCAGCTCGCCCTGCTCGAGGAGAATGCGCACGCCCTTGGTACGGCTCCGCGTCGGCGGCCGTTCCGGGGCCGCCGCGGTCAGCCGACGGGCGAGCCGGGCGCCCTCCCGGGTGCCGAGCGCCCGTGCGCGCCGCGCCGCCTCCTCGGCCGCCGCACGGTCGTCCGTACGCACCCGCAGCAGGGCCTGGGCGAAGTCGGTGGCGCAGACCCGGGCGTCCAGGCGCCGGTACTCCGCGAGGCGGTCCACCAGGTGCTCCGGTTCCAGCAGGCCGGTGCTCCAGGTGGGTGTGGCGAGCAGCAGGGGCAGCGGTTCCGTGCGGATCCGGTACGCCACCTCGCGGAGCCGGGCGTCGAACACGCGGCTCAGGCCACTGTGTGTGCACTCGTGCTCGCCGGGCCCGCGCCGCACGGCGTCCAGGAGCGTGGCGGTGCGCACCTTGTCGTGCAGGGTCGCGAGAAGCAGGTCGAGGCCCTCACGAGCGTCGAGCGTGCCGTGCCGGGTGTTGCCGAAGTAGTCGTCGAGGTACGGCCCACGGGGGTGCGGCGCGGCCGCCCACCAGCGGTTCGCGACGACCGGTGCGAGCGCCTCCCGCAGCGCGTCCGCGTCCTGGTGGGCGTGGCGCACCAAGCCGTCCAGGGCCCGCTCGAACGCGGCGACGTCGTCACCGGCGGACGCCAGCAGCGCCCCGACCTCCTCGGCCAGTTCCACCGCCGTCCGCGGCGCCGGCCGGAGCCGCACCGGCTCGGGGACGGGCGGCAGCACCTCCTCGTACACCTCCCGGGGTGCCATGGCGACGCCCAGCAGTGCGGCCGCGCGGGTGCGCAGCGCCGGGCTCAACCGTTCGGCCGCGTGGGCGAGTTCCGCCGCGGAGTCCAGGTGCGCGGCATGCCGTTCGACCAGCTTGAGCGCGCGCTCCTGCACCTGGCTGTCCTCGTGCCCGAACGCCTGGACCACCACCGGCAGCAGCTCCGCCGCGGCGCCCGGATCGCGGGCGAACACTTTGCCGAGGAGCACGAGCTGTGCCCGGACCAGCTTCTTCTCGGCCCGGAACAGCAGTCCCTCGGAGGCCTCGGCAAGCTGCCGCGAGGTCAGGTCCCCGTCCAGAGTCAGGGCCGTGAGCACCGCCTGGGCGTGGGCGGCGACGGGAGAGACCGCGTCCCGGGCGAGTGCGGTCCAGTCGGTGATCCGCGACCGCTCCTCCTCCCGGGTCGGACCGAGCCCGGTCAGCAGCGGCAGGAAGACCCGGTGGTCCGTGGGGCCGCCGCCGCGCAGCAACCGGGCCACGCACGCGTCGATGAGGAACGCGCGGTCCAGTGAGCCCTCCCGGGCCAGGTCCGCGAGGGCGCTCTGCCACGAGCGGGGCCCGTCGCCGAGCAGCCACCGGACCTCGCGCACGTCCGTGAGGGTGAACAGCCCGGCGACCAGCGGGACCAGATGCGGCTCGCTTCGCAGCTTGTCGAGCACACCGGACTCGCCCCAGCCGCCGCCGATGTCCCGGATCCAGCCGACGACGTAGGCGTCCGTCACCGGCGCCTCGCAGCCCGCCCGGTGCACCAGCCCTGCCATGAGCGGATACGGCACGCGCGCGGACACCGGTCGCCGTGCCAGTCGGTGCGCGACATCCGCCAGCCAGCCGGTGTCCCGGTGCCCCAGCGCCCGCAGGATGCTCTCGGTGGGGGCCTGGCTCCAGCGCAGGTCGGTCGCGGCGAGCCAGTCGGCGGCCGCCGCCGCGCCCGTGTGGCAGGCGGCACCGGCCAGGTGCAGCGCCGGCAGGATCCGCTCGGACCGGGACTCCCACGGAGGGACGGCCCGCAGCTCCTTGCGCAGCCGCTTCAGCTCCGGAAGATGCGTCCGCCGTTCGGCGTCCGTCAGGCCTGTCAGCACCCGCAGCGTCTCCGCCGTGCGTCCCGCCCGTACCGCTTCCATCAGTTCACTCATCGCACACCCCCGTCGATTCCCGCCAGATCCCGTCCCGCCATGGCAGCTGTCCCGCCGTAGCCGTTATCCCGCCATGGCCGCCGCGTCGGCCACAGAGCCCCGCCGCACCATCCGCACCGCCAGCGCGTGCTTGCACGGCCCGCGCCCGCCCCGGTACTTCGCCCACCACAGGCAGCTGCAGGTGAGCACCCCCGCCTCGTCCCGCACCCGGTGCACATGGCCGTCCTCCGCCGTCACCGTGGCGAGGGTGCCGTCCTGGGCCACCGCCCCCGCTGCCACCAGGGCTCTCGCGGACCGCAGCCGCGGGTTGTGCCGCTCGGCACGCCCGGCGTCGTAGGGCAGTTCCCGGTGGAAGTAGGCCGCCTCCGCCGTGTCGTACCCGACCTGGCCGGAGGTGCCGAGGCGCACCAGGGCGGCGCGCACCCGCTGCGGGGTGAGCCCGCACGCCGCGGCGAGGTCGGCCACGTCGATGCGGGGTTCCCAGGCCAGCAGCACGGAGATCAACTCGGCGTCCCCGGCGGCCTCCCCGGTGGTCAGCGCGTCCAGGACGCCGCCCTCGCCGGAGAAGCCGCGCGAGGCGTCCGGGGACAGCGTCAGGGTGAGCCGCATGCCGGGCAGGACGACCTCCCAGGCGGCAGCGGCCGGGACCGTGCCGGTGGCCGCGGGCCCGTACACGCGCAGGGCCGTCGCGTGCCGCAGCACCCGCTGGAGGGCGGCCAGCCGCTCCGGGCCCGGCAGACAGACCGCGCCCGGCACCGCACGGGTCGTCGGCCGCAGGCCGCGGCCCACCGGCACGACCCAGCGGGGCCCACTCGGGGCGCGCCGCGCTCCGCCCGGCCCCGGCAGCCCGCGCAGGAACCGCACCGCCTCCTCCGCCGGCAACTCGGCCCGCAGGTCGAAGCCGGCCGCGACCACCTGGGCCTCGGCGAAGCCGCGCAGCCACCGGTCGGGCAGGGGCACCTTCTTCTCCACCACCGGGCCGTCCAGCGTGGTGACCGCCAGCTCCTCCGGGCCGACACGCAGATGCAGTGGATCGCCGCCGCCGAGCCGGGACAGCGCCTCACGCAGGGGGTTGTTGACGTCGACGTTGGTGGTGCCGTGGCCCACCTCACCGCCGTCCAGGCCCGGGGCGAGCACGTCCAGGCGCGCGTACACCCCACCGCAGCCGGAGAAGGACTCGAAGCGCAGCCGGTCGCCGTTGCCCGTCACCACCGGGTCGAGCGAGGCGCGCAGCTGCGGCTGGTAGTACCGCGCGGCCGCCACGTCGGCCACCGCGAGCAGCGCGGCGGCGGCCACCTGAGGCGAGGTCAGGAAACCCGCGAAGAACCGCGGATGGTCCTCGACACCCGTGGGCGTCGCCCCCCGGGACGTTTGCAGCCCGAGCCGGCGCCCGTCCGCGGCGGACTCCAGCGCGGAGGGTCGGCGATAGGCCACGGCCTGCAGTGATCGCGTCATGGAAAAACCGTAGAGGCGACCACTGACAATCGGCCTGACCTGCGAAAACGCCTGGGTGGCGGGGGAGTTGCCGTGCCGCGCTCCGGGGGATGACGCCGGTGCGCGGCACGGTGTGAAGGGTACGGGACCCGGCGGCCCCGCCCGCGCCTACTGGCCGACCCGGCCCGGCTGGAGCGTCTGTGTGAACAGCACGGTGCCGTCCTGCTCGCGCAGCCGGACCGTCAGCTCGCCGCTGCCGCCGTCGATGTCGACCTCCCCGAAGAACTGGTAGCCGCCCGCCGGTGAGACGTTCGACGCGGTCGGCGCCTTCACGAACACCCGTTCGGGACCGAAGGTGCCGTCCAGCGCGCTCGCCGGGAACGCACCGGCGTTGAGCGGCCCGGAGACGAACTCCCAGAACGGCTCGAAGTCGGTGAACGCGGCCCGCGACGGCTGGTAGTGCTGGGCGGAGGTGTGGTGCACGTCCGCCGTCAGCCACAGCGTGCCGGTGATCCGCCGGTGCTTGATGAACCGCAGCAGCTCCGCGATCTGCAGCTCACGACCGAGCGGTGCGCCCGGGTCTCCCTGGGCCACCGCCTCGAAGTTCGGCTTGTTCTCCATCGGGTCGGGAACGACGAGACCGAGCGGCATGTCGGCGGCGATCACCTTCCACACCGCACGCGAGCGGGCCAGCTCCCGCTTGAGCCACTCCAGCTGCTCACGGCCCAGGATGCCCTGCGGGTCGGTCGTCTGGGCGTCGGTGGAGTTGGCGTTGCGGTAGGTCCGCATGTCCAGCACGAACACATCCAGCAGCGGGCCCTGGCGCAGCACCCGGTGGACGCGGCCCTCCCGCGCGCCCGGCCGCAGCGTGGAGATGGGGAAGTACTCACTGAACGCCCGCCGGGCCCGCGCGGCGAGGACGTCGACGCTCTTCTCGGTGTAGCGGGTGTCCGTGGTGGCGATCACCTCGCCGGGGTACCAGTTGTTGCGGACCTCGTGGTCGTCCCACTGGACGACGGACGGCACCTGAGCGTTGAACCGGCGCAGGTTCTCGTCGAGCAGGTTGTAGCGGAAGTTGCCCCGGTACTCGGCGAGGGTCTCGGCGACCTTCGACTTCTCCTCCGTGGTGATGTTCCGCCAGGTGCTCCCGTCGGGCAGGGCCTGGGTGGCGGTGATGGGGCCGTCGGCGTAGATGTTGTCGCCGCTGCACAGGAAGAAGTCGGGGTCGAGCTTCGCCATCGCGTCGTAGATGCGGTAGCCGCCGCGGTCGGGGTTGATGCCCCAGCCCTGGCCGGCCAGGTCGCCCGACCACAGGAACCGCACGCCGTCACGGCGGTGCCGGGACACCGTGCGGAAGGTCCCCGGTACCGGTTCGCCGGTGCGGCGCGGGTCGTCCGGGTCGGCGAGGAGCACGCGGTAGTGGATCTGCTCGCCCGAGGGCAGACCGCGCAGGCGGGTGGTGCCGGTGAAGTCCGTGTCGGCGCCCAGCAGCGGGCCGTGCCATCTGCGCGGGACGCGGAACGACTCCGTGGCCGAGGTCTCCACGATCATCCGGGCCGGCCGGTCCGACCGCACCCACACCAGACCGGAGTCGGCGGTCACGTCGCCCGTCTGCACGCCCCAGCCCGCCTGGGGGCGCCCGGAGCGGGCGAACGCCGGGGCCGCGCCGAGGCCCACGGGCAGGGTCAGGGCCGCCGACGCGGCGAGGGAGCCGCGCAGCACGCTGCGGCGGCCGGGGAACGGACGGTGTGACATGGCTGCGCCTCCAGGGACGGGATCCGGCCAGTGTGCAGAGCCACACCTACTGGTGTGCTGCGGCGCGCACGGAAACCCGAGGTGAACAACCGGCCGTGGGAGCGGGGGAGCCCGGCCGGCCGCGTGGCCGACGGCCCGTCAGCGCACACCATGGCCCCCTGACGCCTGTCCGTTGCGCGAAACCGCCGCCACGCGCGCGTGCCGCCACAATGACGAGAGGCGGAGAACCGGTGCCGCACGGAAGCCCGCCCTCATGCCCCGCACCGCCTTGTCAGCCGGGCCCGTTGCCGGAGCCGGCCGTCGGGCGTGCGGCTCCGGCCGGTACGTCGGCTCCTCCGCATGGCCGGCGGGGGTGCGTCGAACTCCGGGACCCGGTCGGCTCCTGCGCGATGCGGCTCGGCGGGCGCGCCGTTCCGGCTGGTACGTCGGCCGTGCAGCCGGCGGGCGGACGGCTTCGGCGGGGCGGGCCGCTCAGCGGCTGCCGTCCAGGATGACCCGTGCGACCAGCGCCGGGTCGTCGTTCATCGGGCAGTGGCCGCAGCCGGGCAGTCGCACCAGCCGGGCGTGCGGGATGAGCTGCTTGGCGCGGACGCCCTGGCGCCGGAGGAGGAGCCGGTCCCGGGTGCCCCAGGCCACCGTGACCGGCAGGCCCGGCAGGTCGTCGGTGAACCGGACGGTGGCGCCGGCCCGCAGGGTCGCGCCGAAGCCGGTCGCCCCCACGAGAGCGAGGGTCTCGGCGACCACGGCCTCCGGGGCGCGCCGCGCGGGGCGGGCGTAGATGGTGCTCGTCAGCGCGGTGCGGCCGGCCACGGTGCGGCTCAGCCGTTCCACCAGCGGCAACGGCAGCCGCTGGGCGATGCCCCGCATGGCGAGCAGCACCGCGAAGGCGTACCGGCGCTCGGCCTCCGACCAGAAACCGGCCGGGGACAGGGCGGTGACGGACCGTACGCGCTTCTCCCGGCCCAGTTCCAGGGCGAGCAGGCCGCCCAGCGAGTTGCCGGCGATGTGCGGGCGGTCCAGGTCCAGAGCCTCGAACAGGGTGCCGAGCACGGAGTTGGTCGTGGGCAGGTCGTAGGCGAGGTCGCCCGGCAGGGCGGGGGAGTCGCCGAAGCCCGGGAGATCGACGGCGATCACCTCGCGCTCGGTGGCGAGGATGTCCACGACCGGGTCCCAGGCCTGCCGGTGGTGGCCGATGCCGTGCAGCAGGACCAGCGGTTCGCCGTGTCCCGCGCGCGCGTAGGACACGGTCACGTCCTTCGGGCCGTGCGCGGTGGGGACCTTGAAGGAGACGGTGGCGGACATGGGGGTGCTCCTCGTCTGGGTGCTGACGGACGCCGTAGACAGCTTGTCAGCAATTGCTACCGACGGGTAGCCCCCAGGGGGCCCGCACCGCACCGGCGCAGCGCCCTCAACCCGCGTGCCGCACCTCGATGTCGAAGTCGGCGTTCCCGAACTCACGGAACAGGGTGAGCCACAGCGGCCGACACATCTCCATCGCGCGCGCCGAGCGGATACCGCCCAGGTCCGGTACGCGCTCCGCGTACCGCATCGGTCCCTCCAGGCCGCCGGCCGCCGGCGGTCCGCGGTCATGGTTGTCCGGGCCGGCCCGGACAGGCCTATTCCGGCTGGACACCCGCCGGGCGAGTCGGATGGGATGGAGGGGTGACCGCCGACCTCTTCACCGACGTCTTCGAAGAACACCGGCCCCTGCTCATGGGGGTCGCCTACCGCATGCTGGGTCGGGTCGCCGACGCCGAGGACGTGGTCCAGGACGCCTGGCTGCGCTGGTCCGGCGCCGACCGGACGGAGGTGCGCGAACCGGGCGCCTACCTCGTGCGCATCACCACCCGCCTGGCCATCGACCGGCTGCGCCAGGTACAGGCGCGCGGCGAGGCGTACCCCGGGCCCTGGCTGCCCGAGCCGTACCTCACGGAGTTCGGCGACATCGCCCCGGACACCGCGGACCGCGCCGTGCTCGCCGACACGGTCTCCCTCGCCGTCCTGGTCGTCCTGGAGTCCCTGTCCCCTCTGGAACGGGCCGTCTTCGTGCTCCGTGAGGCCTTCGGCTACCCGTACGCCGAGATCGCCACCCTGCTCGACCGGGGCGAGGCGGCGGTACGGCAACTCGCCGGGCGGGCCCGCCGGCACGTGGCCGAGCGGCGGCCGCGCTACGAGGTCGACCCGGCCCAGCGCCGGGACCTGACCGAACGTTTCCTCGCCGCCGCGGGCAGCGGCGATCTCGAGGGGCTGATGTCCCTGCTCGCCCCGGACGTCCGCCTGGTCGGCGACAGTGGCGGCAAGGCCAAGGCGCCCGTGCGGACCCTGCACACCGCCGACAAGGTCGGCCGCTTCCTCGTCGGCGTCGCGCGCACCGCCCCGGTGCTGTCCTTCCGTTTCCTGGAGATCAATGGCGGCCCCGCCGTGCTGGCGCTGTCCGGCGACAAGCCGGACAGCCTGTTCCAGGTGGACGTCGCCGACGGCCGCGTCAGCACCGTCTACATCGTGCGCAACCCCGACAAGCTGCGGCACCTCGTCGAGCGCTGAGCCGCCCTTCCCGCGAGCCCCCGTCGTACGACGGGGGCTTTGCCGTGATGTCACCGACACCGTCCCGTACGAACGCCTCGTGAACGCTCCGCGGCAGACCGGCCGTGCGCGGCCCATGGGACCGAGGATTGGTCTTGACCAAGGGTGACGGCGGCCCTATGGTCGCAGAGAAGTGCAACAACCTTTAATAAACAAGGGCGCTAAAAACCGCCGGACCACGGCTCTTGCGGAGGACAGGGTGGGGACCACGCAGCTGGAATCGGTGCCGGAACCGAAGTACTGGCATCTCAAGACCGTACTCAGTGAGGCACTGGACTCCGAGTTCTCGGTCGGCGAGATCCTGCCCAACGAGCGCGACCTCGCCGCCCGCTTCGGCGTGGCCCGGGCCACGCTCCGCCAGGCCCTCGAACAGCTGGAGCTGGAGGGCCGGCTGCAGCGCCGGCGCGGCGTCGGCACCACTGTCGCGCCCCCGCGCGTGGGCGTGGCCGTCGGCACCGAGCAGCACACCTGGCCGGGGGCTCCGGGAGACGCCTGGCAGCCCGTCGACAGTGCCCTGGCGGCCCCGCCGGCGGCCGTCGCCGCGGCCCTGGAGACCGGCTCGGACGAGCCCGTCCACACCGTCCACCGCTCCCGCACGTCCCACGGACAGCGCGTCGCCACCGAGCTGCTCTACATCCCTGCGGCCTCGGTGCCCGACCTCACCGCCATCGACGCACCGTCCGGCGCGGCACGCGCGCGTGCGGTGCTGCGCGAGGTGCAGCACCTCGAGCTGGAGGGCCAGGACCGCGCCGTCGAGCTGGGTTCCGCGCGCGCGGACGACGCCAGGGAACTGGACCGCCTTCCCGGCTCGCCCGTCCTCGTCGTCACCACCCGCTTCTTCGCCCTGGGCCGTACGGCGGCCCTCTCCGTGGCGACCTACCGCGCCGACACCTGCCGGCTGACCTTCGGCGACTCGGCGGGCGTGGAGATACACCACGACCCCGAGCGACAGGCGTCCTGAGCGCGTCCGCGGGGTAGGCCCGCATCGCACCCACCGCGCCCCGGAACTCCACCGGGGCGCGCAGCGTTTCATCGATGACGGGGGCGGGGTTCCGGCGGGTGCCACGGGATGACTGGCATCGGGCGTTCAGCGGTGCCTGGAGCCGGGGGCAGGGACGTCCGGGACCGAGAGCCGCACGTACCGCACCGCGAGCTACCCGCACCGGGCCGCGAGCCGCCCGCACGGGCCGTGAGCCGCACGTACCGGGCCGTGAGCCGCCCGCACCGGCCCGGGAGTACCACGCAACCGGGTCAGTGCCGTGCCGTCACCGTGCCGTCGACCGCGAACAACTGCTTCTCGACGTGGTCCAGGGCGAGTCGCAGCGCGCCCGTGGCCACGGCCGCCTCGCCCAGCAGGGACAGCGCCACCCGGGGCGGCCGCAGGCAGTAGCGGGCCAGTTCGCGGCGCAGCGGTTCCAGGACGCCGTCCAGACCGGCCGCCCAGCCGCCGACCACGACCAGTTCCGGATCGAGCGCCAGCACCAGCGCGGCCACATCGTGCACGAGCCGCTGGAGGAACCGCTCCACGGCCGCCCGCGCCCGCTGGTCACCCTCGCGTGCCAGCGTGAACACCTCGGCGACCGCCTGCTCGTCCAACGGATGCAGCGGCTCGTCGGTGGTGGACAGCAGCGTCTCCGGCGTCGCCTCCCGGCCCAGCAGATGCAGCGCCCCGATCTCCCCGGCGGCCCCGCCGTAACCGCGGTGCAACCGCCCGCCGATCAGCGAACCGGCCCCGGGACTCAGCCCGGCCAGCACGAACACCACGTCGTCGGTCTCGGCCGCCGCGCCCTTCCAGTGCTCGGCGACGGCCGCCGCGTTGGCGTCGTTCTCCACCAGCACCGGGCACTTGAAGGAGCGGCTGAGCCGGTCACCGAGCTTCAGGCCCGTCCACTGCGGCAGGGCCGTGCTCAGCCGTACCGTGCCGTCGGCCTCCACGATGCCCGGCGTGCCCACGCCCACCGCCCGCAGCGAGCCGCGCGCGACCCCGGCCCGGCGCAGCAGTTCGGCGACCGCGCCGCGCAACCGGTCGAGCCGCTCGTCCGCCGGGGCGGTCTCGTCGACCTCCTTGGCCTGCGCGCCCAGCACCCGCCCGTCCAGGTCGGACAGGAGCGCGGCGACCCGGTGCGGCCCGATCTCCAGGCCCAGCAGATGCCCCGCCTCGGCCCGGAACCGGAACCGGCGGGCGGGCCGCCCCTGACGGCGCGCGGTGCTCTCGTCGGCCGCCGTCTCCACGACGAGCCCGGCTTCGATGAGCCCTTCGACGACGCCCTCCACGGTCGGCCGGGACAGTCCGGTGACCCGGGTGACCTCGGTGAGCGTCGCGCAGTCCGTGGCACGCAGCGCGTGCAGCACCACCGCGGAATTGATCCTTCGGAGCAGCGAGGGATCGCCACCGGTCAGCTGCCCCACCGTCCGTCCTTCCAGCTCGCGGGCGTGTTGGGCGGATCGTACTCGGCCCGGCGCACCCCGGCGAGTGCCGGGTTCCGCCGGCCTGCGCGGGCCGCCGTGGACCAGCGGCCGTGTGACGGAGCGGAATGGCGGTCCGCCAGGGGGAGCAGTGCGGGGTGGGAGACCTTGAGCGGGGGTGCCGCCGCGGAGCTGGAGTGGCTGGAGTGGTGTGGGAGACCTTGAGCGGGGGCGCCGCCGCGGAGCAGGGGTGAGGTGGGAGACCTTGAGCCGGGGCGCCGCCGCGGAGCGGGGCGCGGTGCGACAGACCCGAAGCTGGGGGTGCCCGTGGATCCGTGGTGGTGCGGGAGGCCCGGACGCGTGTGCCGGCGGGGAGCCGTGGCGTGCGGCAGGCCGGCCTGCCGGTCGTCGTTCGTCAGCGCGGCTCCACGAAGCCCGACTCGTACGCCGCGATCACGGCCTGCGTGCGGTCGCGCGCGCCGAGCTTGGCCAGTACCCCGCTCACGTGCGACTTCACCGTCTCGGTTCCCACGACCAGCCGCTCGGCGATCTCGGCGTTCGACAGCCCCCGCGCCATGAGCCGCAGCACCTCCGCCTCCCGCTCGGTCAGCCGGGCTCGCTCCAGCGCCGCACGTGCCGGGCGGTCGCCGTCGCCGTACCGGGCGGCGAGGCGTCGCAGGGAGGCCGGGAACAGCAACGACTCGCCCTCCGCCACCAGCCGTACCGCGTGCACGATCTCGGCCGGCCGGGCCCGCTTCAGCAGGAAGCCGTCGGCACCCGCGCGCAGCGCCTCGTACACGAACTCGTCGTCCTCGAAGGTCGTCACCACGAGGATCTTGGGCGGCGCGTCTACGGTGCGCAGCACCGCGCGCGTGGCCTCGATCCCGTCCATCAGCGGCATGCGGACGTCCATCGCGACCACGTCCGGGCGCAGTCGGCGCACCAGCGGGATGACCGCCGCGCCGTCGGCCGCCTCGCCCACCACCTCGATGTCGGGCTGCGCCTCCAGCACGGCGCGCAGGCCCGCGCGGACCAGGGGTTCGTCGTCGACGAGGAGAACGGTGACCGGCATCCGGCCAGCGTAGATCAGCCGAGCGGCAGCTCCGCGCGCACCTGCCAGTCGCCCTCGTCCGGGCCGGTACGGGCGCTGCCCCCGAGCAGAGCGGCGCGCTCCCGTATGCCGCGCAGCCCGCTGCCGCTGCCGCTGCCGCTGCCGCGACCGGGGCCGGATACCGAGGCCGGCAGCGGATTGCGGACCTCCAGGGCGAGCGTGCCGTCGGTGACGGCCACCCGGACCCGCACGGGGACGGCACCCGCGTGCCGCAGCACATTGGTGAGCGCCTCCTGAAGGATGCGATATCCCTCGCGGGAGACCGGCCCGGACACCGCCTCCACCGCTCCGGTCACCTCGGCGTCGACCTTGGCGCCCGAGGCGCGGGCCGACTCCAGGAGCCGGTCGGCGTCGGCCAGTGTCGGCCGTGCGCTCACCGGCCGACCCGACTCGCGCAGCACCCCGAGCACCCGTTCCAGGTCCGCCAGGGCGGCCCGCCCGGTCTCCTCGATGGCGTCCAGCGCCCGGTCGGTGAACGCCGGATCGCCGGCCGCCCGCGCCGCACCCGCCTGCACCACCGCCACCGTCAGGGCGTGCCCGATCGAGTCGTGCAACTCCCGGGCGATGCGCGTGCGTTCGAGCAGCTGCTCGGTGCGCTCCTCCAGGGCGGCCAGCCGCTCGGCGGCCGACGGCCCGAGCAACCCGCGCGCGCAGGCCGTGACGAGCATGCCGAGCCCGACGACGGCCCCGTACAGGGCGAGCAGCGGCAGGGGGGCCAGCAGGGCGTACGCCCGGTTCGGCGGCAGCCGGTCCAGCAGCGGAACACCGGAAGGCGCGCGCCCCCAAGCGCACTTGCCCAGCTCGTAGGCGACCACCAGCGGCCACACCGTGGCCATCGCGGTCACCCAGCCGAGCGCCATCCGCAGCTCCAGCCACAGCACCGTACGCATCCGGTCCCGCCAACCGGCCGAAGGCGTCACGGAGATGCCCGGCTCCTGCGGGCCCGGTGTCAGCAGCAGCCTCGCCTGCACGCCCTCGCCCATCCGCACGGCGGGCACCAGGCCGAGCGGAAGCAGGAAGAGAGCCGGCACCCAGGGAGTCGACTTGTCGATGAAGAGCCACACGCTGACGATCAGCATGGGCACCCACAGATGCAGCAGGCGCGTGTACGTCGTCCCGCGCAGCAGCGGGCGCACCAGGCGGTCCATGGGGACATCGTCGCAGGCGGCACCGGCGACGGGCCTCCCCCGCACGGGGGAGACGATCTCCGCCGGCGGGGGAGGAACCGAGGCCCGCGTCCGTCCAGGCTGGGGTCATGACCAGCATCGACGTACGAGACCTCACCAAGGAGTACGGCGGCCGGCGGGCCGTGGACCGTCTCACCTTCAGCGTCCGGCCCGGCCGTGTCACCGGCTTCCTCGGCCCCAACGGCGCCGGCAAGTCCACCACCATGCGGCTCGTTCTCGGCCTCGACCGGCCCACCTCCGGCACCGCCGTGATCGGCGGCCGCGCCTATGCCGAACTCCGCGAACCCCTGCGCCGGGTGGGTGCCCTGCTGGACGCCGGGGCGGCGCACGGTTCGCGGACCGCGCACGACCATCTGCGCGCCCTGGCGGTGAGCAACCGCATCCCCGTCGGGAGGGTCGACACCGTCCTGGAGGAGACCGGACTCGCCACGGTGGCGCGGCGCCGGGTGAAGACGTACTCCCTCGGCATGCGCCAGCGGCTCGGCATCGCCGCCGCGCTGCTCGGCGAGCCCGAGGTCATCCTGCTCGACGAGCCCGCCAACGGCCTCGACCCCGAAGGCATCGTCTGGATCCGGACGCTGCTGCGCCGGCTCGCCGCGCAGGGCCGTACGGTCCTGGTCTCCAGCCACCTGATGAACGAGACCGCCGCCTTCGCAGACCACCTGGTCATCCTCGGCCGCGGGCGGCTGCTCGCCGACACACCGGTGCGGGACTTCATCCATGCGCGGGTACGGCCCCACGTCAGGATCCGGACCACTGAACCCGGTGCGCTCGGCGACCTCCTGGCCCGGCACGGCCACGACGCCTCCCGAGAGGAGGACGGGGCGTGGACCGTGCGGCACACGCGCGTGGAGGATCTCGGCCGCCTGATGGCCGAGGCGGGAGTCCCCGTACTGGAACTCGCCACGCAGGAGGCCACCTTGGAGGAGGCCTACCTCGATCTGACCGCGGCCGAGACCGAGTTCACCGCACAGCCCCAGGAGGCCTGACCATGTCCTTCGCACCCGTGCTCCACGCCGAGTGGATCAAGATCCGTACCCTGCGCTCGCTGCTCGGCGGGCTGGCGGCGATGCTGGTGCTCACCGCCGCGTTCGCCGCGCTCGCGTCGGCGAAGGCCGACGGGGGTGATGCCGACCCGCTGTTCTCGGTGTTCTTCGGCGTCGGCTTCGGGCAGGTCGCCGCGATCGCCTTCGGCACCACGGCCGTCGCGGCCGAGTTCCGGGGCGGCGCGCTGGGGCTGACGCTGGCGGCGGCGCCCGACCGCCGGCGCTGGTTCGCCGCGAAGGCGACGGCGATCGCCCTGCCCGTGCTGGCGGTCGGTCTGCTCACCGGTCTGGTGACGCTGCTGGTCGGCAGAACCGTCCTCGAAGACTCCGGGCCGACCTGGGCGGAGGGGCTGCGCGGCGCCGTCGGCTGCGGTCTGCACCTGACGCTGATGGCTCTGTTCGCCGCCGGACTCGCGGCCGTGCTGCGCAGCGGGGTGGCTACCCTCTCCATCCTGATCCCGTTCCTGCTGATCGTGTCCTTCGTGGTCGGGGACCTGTCGGGCGGGGTGGCCGACTTCCTGCCCGACCGGGCCGGCCAAGTGGCCCTGCACAGCACCTGGGACGGCACCCTGGGCCCGTGGACCGGGCTCGCGGTCACCGCGCTGTGGACGGCGGCGGCCCTGCTCGCGGGGGCATGGGCCGTCGACCGGAGGGACGCCTGACGGCCCGCCAATTGTCAGTGGGTCCCGCTTTACTGGATCGCATGGACATCGCGAACCACCTTGCCGTGATCGACCGGCTGTGCGCCCGGGGCTTCCCGCCCGAGCGCGGCAGGACGGACGTCGGCACGGGCGGGCCGGGGTACCTGATAGCCGAGTTACAGCGCAGCGGCGACTTCGCGGACGGCGACGGCACCGAGCGGGAGGAGACCGCGGCGCAGTACGAGGCCGACCGGGACGCGCTGGCGGAGCGGCTCACCGAGCGGTGGGGGCCGCCGCAGAACTTCAGCCTCTACAGCGTCCTGGAGCGGACGATCGAGGCCGGGGGAGGGGACGGGGACGGGGGGAGAGGGAACGGGGACGGGCTGGAGCCGTGGGCCGGGCTGAGCGGCCATGTTCCGGACGTCCAGCTGTGGCGGGTGCCGGAGGCGGGCCGCTGGGTCGCCCTCGGGGTGTCCCGGTGGGGCGAGCAACTGCCGTTGCAGCTGCTGGCGGTGATCACGGACACGGACCCTCCGTGACCGGCCGGAGCCTTCCGGCGCCACGCACGGCCGGGTGCTCGGCCGTCCGCAGCCGGCGGGTGCTCAGCCTTCCGGAGCCGTTCGCAGTCGGGTGCTCAGCCTTCCGGAGCCGTTCGCAGCCGGGTGCTCAACCCTCCGCCGCCGTCCGCAGCCGGGCGTACTCCTCCGCCATCGTCGCCGCCGTCCAGTGCGCGTTCAGGCCGCTGGGGTTGGGCAGCACCCACACGCGGGTGTGCCCGATGGCCCGCTCCTGCGGCCCCACCCGGGCGGTGCGGTCGCCGAACGCGGCCCGGTACGCGGTCACTCCGACCACGGCCAGCCATGCCGGCCTGAGCCGCGTCACCTTGGCGGTCAGCAGCCGTCCGCCCTCGGCGTACTCCGCGGCGGTCAGCTCGTCCGCGCGCGCCGTCGCCCGTGCCACCACGTTCGTGATGCCCAGCCCGTACGACAGCAGCTCCTGTTGCTCGGCCGGCTTCAGCAGCCTGGGTGTGAAGCCGGACAGGTGCAGCACCGGCCAGAACCGGTTGCCGGGCCGGGCGAAGTGGTGGCCCGTCGCCGCCGTCATCAGCCCCGGGTTGATGCCGCAGAAAAGCACCTGGAGGCCGTCCGCGACCACGTCCGGGACGAGACGGTCGCGGGCGGCCTCCAGGTCCGCCTTCGTGAAGCGGGGAGAGCGGGTCAGAGGATCGCTCCGGGGGTGTATCCGGCGGCCTCCGGGTGCTGCTTGACGATCTCCTCGATCCGGCCGGCGACCACGCCGACCTGGTCGGCCGCGGCACCGGTGAAGGACAGCTTGTCGGCCATCAGCGCCCCCAGCTGCTCACGGTCGAGCGGCAGCCGCTCGTCGGCGGCGAGCTTGTCGAGCAGGTCGTTGCGCTCGGCGCCCTGCTCGCGCATGGCGAGCGCGGTGGCCACGGCGTTCTCCTTGATCGCCTCGTGCGCGACCTCGCGGCCGACCCCCGCCCGCACGGCGCCCATCAGCACCTTGGTGGTGGCCAGGAACGGCAGGTAGCGGTCCAGCTCACGGGCGACGACGGCCGGAAACGCACCGAACTCGTCGAGTACCGTCAGGAACGTCTCCAGCAGGCCGTCCAGCGCGAAGAACGCGTCCGGCAGCGCGACGCGGCGCACCACCGAGCAGGACACGTCGCCCTCGTTCCACTGGTCGCCGGCCAGCTCGCCGGTCATCGAGGCATAGCCGCGCAGGATGACCATGAGACCGTTGACACGCTCGCAGGAGCGGGTGTTCATCTTGTGCGGCATGGCCGAGGAACCGACCTGGCCCGGCTTGAAGCCCTCGGTGACCAGCTCGTGCCCGGCCATCAGCCGGATCGTCTTGGCCAGCGAGGACGGCGCGGCGGCCAGCTGCACCAGCGCGGTGACGACCTCGTAGTCCAGCGAGCGCGGGTAGACCTGGCCGACGGAGGTGAACGCCTCGGAGAAGCCGAGGTGCCGGGCGATCCGGTTCTCCAGGTCGGCGAGCTTCGCGGCGTCCCCGCCGAGCAGGTCCAGCATGTCCTGCGCGGTGCCGACCGGGCCCTTGATGCCGCGCAGCGGGTAGCGGCCCAGCAGCTCCTCGACGCGGCCGTACGCGACGAGCAGCTCGTCGGCGGCGGTTGCGAAACGCTTGCCGAGGGTGGTGGCCTGAGCGGCGACGTTGTGGGAGCGGCCGGCCATGACCAGCTCGGCGTTCTCACCGGCCAGCTTGCCGAGGCGGGCCAGCACGGCCACCGTACGGTCGCGCACCAGTTCCAGCGAGAGCCGGATCTGCAGCTGCTCGACGTTCTCGGTGAGGTCACGGGAGGTCATGCCCTTGTGCACGTGCTCGTGCCCGGCGAGGTCGTTGAACTCCTCGATCCGCGCCTTCACATCGTGCCGGGTGACCTTCTCGCGCTCGGCGATCGAGGCCAGGTCGACGGTGTCGAGGACGCGCTCGTAGTCGGCGATCGCCTCGTCCGGCACCTCGATGCCGAGGTCCTTCTGGGCCCGGAGCACGGCGAGCCAGAGCTGCCGCTCCAGCTTCACCTTCTGCTCGGGGGACCAGAGTGTGGCGAGTTCGGCGGAGGCGTAGCGTCCGGCGAGGACGTTCGGGATGCGGGGCTTGGCGGGCGCAGAAGTCACGTGTCCAGATTCTACTGGCGGTTTGTGCAGGCCAGCGCCATGGGGTTGTTCGGCGGAAGCTACGAGACGCCGGTCACCCCGCCTGGGTCCGCGGGCCCGTCCGCGTCGGCCAGCTCCGCCAGCACGTCCGCGTGGCACGGCTCCGGCGCGCACCAGCAGGCCAGTGTCCTGCCGCGCAGTTCCGCGACCAGCTCCAGCAGCTCCGGCCGTTCCAGCAGGTGGGCCCGGTACATGGCCATGACCTCGCCCCGGGTGCCGTCCCGCTTCTTCGCCGGGGTGTCGTAGGCGAACGGATTGGACAGCGGGTGCCGGGGGAGGTCCCAGCCCCCCATCGTCCACCGGCGGCCGACATAGACCACGTCCGCGGGCGCGTGCTCCAGCCGGGGGCCGAACTCATGGATCCGGCCCGGACACTGATCACGCGGGTGGTCATGGCCGCGAGGCTACGCCGGACCCTCGTAGGGCAGCAGCTCCGGACGCTTCGGCGGGCGGCCGTCGCCCGAGGAGCGGCCGGTCAGGCGCCGGCCTATCCACGGCAGGAGGTGCTGCCGGGCGAAGCGCACGTCGGCCACCCGGCGGGTCGTCCAGCCCGGCGGGAGCGTGGCCGCCATCGGCACATGCCACTCGCTGTCCTCCGGCTCGTACCCGAGCGTCTGCCACACCGCCTCGGCGACCCGGCGATGCCCCTCGGCCGTCAGATGCAGCCGGTCCACGTCCCACAGCCGAGGATCGGCCAGTGAGCGCGCCCCGTACAGGTCGGCCACCACGGCCCCGTGCCTCTCGGCCAGCTCGTCCACGCAGGCGAACAGCTCCTCCATACGCGGCCGGAACCGCTCCAGCACCGGGCCCTGGCGGCCGGGGCTGCGCATCAGCACCAGCTGTTTGCAGGACGGGGCCAGCCGCTCCACGGCCTCGGTCAGCAGGCCCTTCACCCGGCCCATGTCGCACTTGGGCCGCAGGGTGTCGTTGAGTCCGCCGACCAGGGTGATGACGTCGGCGTTCATGGCCGCCGCCACGTCCACCTGCTCGTCGACGATCTGCCGGATCAGCTTCCCGCGCACGGCAAGGTTGGCGTAGCGGAACCCGGGCGTGCGGGCCGCCATCCGCGTGGCGAGCAGGTCGGCCCAGCCCCGGTAGGAGCCGTCGGGCAGCAGGTCCGACATGCCCTCGGTGAAGGAGTCGCCGACCGCGACCAGGCTGGTGTGCGTGGGAGATGTGGGATTCGTGTGCATGGCGACAGCGATGGTATCCCTGTTCCATACCCAACGGTCGGTCGCCCTCGACCCGGCGGCAGCGAGGCCTCTGGCAGACAAGCCACCAAAAGCCGCGTCACCGGCAGAACCGGCCGCCGGAAGCCGCGCCTCCGGCAGGCCGGCCGCCGGAAGCGGCATCACCCGCAGAACCGGCCCGACCCGCCCGTGCCCGGCCCGCCCGTGCCAGGGCCGCCGCCGGGGGACTCACGCGGGCTGCCCGAACAGCTCCCGCAGCACGTCCTCCATGGTCACCAGCCCCGCCAGCCGGCCGTCCTCCCCGAGCACGGCCCCGAGATGCGTACGGCTGCCCCGCATCGCGGTGAGCACGTCGTCCAGCGGGGTCCGCTCGCGGACCCGTGGGATGGCCCGCATGTCCCCGAGCCGGAACGGCACGTCGCGCGGTGAGGCGTCCAGCGCGTCCTTGACGTGCAGGTAGCCCACGATCCGCCGTCCCGAGTCGACGACCGGGAAGCGGGAGAAGCCCGACTCCGCCGACAGCCGCTCCAACTGCTCCGGGGTGACGCCCACGCGCGCGTAGACCACACGCTCCAGCGGCACCACCACGTCCCGCACCGGCCTGCTGCCCAGCTCCAGGGCGTCGTGCAGCCGTTCCTGGGCCCGGTCGTCGATCAGGCCCGCCTCGCTGGCGTCCTTGACGATCTCGGCGAGTTCGGTGTCCGTGAAGGTCGCCGCGACCTCGCCCTTCGCCTCCACGCGCAGCAGCTTCAGCAGCCCGTTCGCGAAGGCGTTGATCGTGAAGATCACCGGGCGCAGCGCCCGGGCCAGCGCGACCAGCGGCGGGCCGAGCAGCAGCGCGCTGCGTACCGGTTCCGCGAGGGCGATGTTCTTCGGGACCATCTCGCCCAGCAGCATGTGCAGGTAGGTCGCCAGGGTCAGCGCGATCACGAAGGACACGGCGTGGCCCACGCCCAGGGGCACGCCCAACGCGTGGAACACCGGCTCCAGCAGATGCGCGATCGCCGGTTCGGCGACCACACCGAGGACCAGGGTGCACAGCGTGATGCCGAGCTGGGCGGCGGCCAGCAGCGCCGACACGTGTTCCAGGCCCCACAGCACGCTCTTCGCGCGCCGGTCGCCCTCCTGGGCGAGCGGCTCGACCTGCGAGCGGCGCACGGAGATCAGCGCGAACTCGGCACCCACGAAGAAGGCGTTGACGACGAGGGTCGCCAGACCGATCAGCAGCTGTACGACGGTCATCGCGCCCCCTCCGGCGTCTCGTCGGCCTTCTCGTCGTCCAGCGGGGCGTGCAGCAGCACCCGGGCCGCCCGACGGCCCGAGTCGTCCACGACGTCCAGGCGCCAGCCGGCGACCTCGACGGTGTCTCCGTTCTCGGGTATCCGGCCCAGCTCGGTGGCGACCAGGCCGGCCAGGGTCTCGTACGGTCCCTCGGGCACGCGCAGACCCACGCGCGCGAGCTGGTCGGTGCGGGCGGCGCCGTCGGCGGAGTACAGGGCCCGGCCCTCGGCGTCCGCCCCGGCCGGGGCGAGGTCGGGCGTCTCGTGCGGATCGTGCTCGTCCCGCACCTCGCCGACGACCTCCTCGACGATGTCCTCCAGCGTCGCCACGCCGGCCGTGCCGCCGTACTCGTCGATGACGACGGCCATGGTGCGCCGGCCGGAGAGCCGGTCCAGCAGCCGGTCCACGGTCAGGGACTCGGGCACCAGCAGCGGCTCGCGCATCACCTGGGAGACACGGCGGTGGCGCCGCTGCTCGGCGGGCATGGCCAGGACGTCCTTGACGTGGGCGGTGCCGACCACCGAGTCCAGGCTGCCCTGGTAGACCGGGAACCGGGACAGGCCGGTGGCCCGGGTCGCGTTGGCCACGTCCTCGCAGGTGGCCTGGGTGTCGAGGGCGATGACCTGGACGCGCGGCGTCATGACGTTCTCCGCGGTCAGGTCGGCCAGGTTCAGCGTCCGGACGAACAGCTCGGCGGTGTCCGCCTCCAGCGCGCCCTCCTTCGCGGAGTGCCGGGCGAGGGCGGCCAGCTCCTGCGGGCCGCGCGCGGACGCCAGCTCCTCGGCCGGTTCGATGCCGAGCCGGCGCACGAAACGGTTGGCCGTGTTGTTCAGGTGCGTGATGAAGGGCCGGAAGGCGGCGCTGAACCAGCGCTGCGGGTTGCCCACCCGCTTCGCCACGGCCAGCGGGGAGGAGATCGCCCAGTTCTTGGGCACCAGCTCGCCGACGACCATCAGGAACACCGTCGACAGGGCCGTGCCCAGCACCAGCGCGACCGAGGTCGCCGTGGTCTCGGACAGGCCCATCGCCTGGAACGGCCCGGAGAGCAGCTTGGCGATGGACGGCTCGGCGAGCATGCCGACCACCAGGTTGGTGACGGTGATGCCGAGCTGGGCACCGGACAGCTGGAAGGTCAGGTTCCGTGCGGCTTTCAAGGCGCCGGCGGCGCCGCGCTCGCCGCGTGCGGCGGCCCGCTCCAGCTCGCCGCGCCCCACCGTGGTCAGCGAGAACTCCGCCGCCACGAAGGCGCCGCAGGCGAGCGACAGCAGGATCGCCACCAGAAGGAGGAGCACTTCGGTCATCGGGTCACCCCCGTCCCATGATCGGACAAGGCGGGGCGGAACGCGCGGTGTCGCGGACTGGGAGGCTCGCCCATGGGCGGACGCTCACAACCTTTCATAGAGGGCCGAGTGCTCCCTCCAGGGTAAAGGATGAGCAAAAAGTGATTCGGCCTCAGTCCGTGAGCGGCTTCACCCAGCGCCGCCACCGCTCCTCCGGCCCGTACCCGGCGGCGCGCCAGGCGTGCTGGGCGGTCTCGTTGCGCACCAGCACCATCGCGTCCGCCCGCCGCCCGCCGAGCCGTACGAAGCGCTCCTCGGCGGCGGCCAGCAGCGCCGAGCCGACGCCCTGCCGCCGCCGCTCCGGATGCACCGCGAGCCGGTACAGATGGCACCGCCAGCCGTCGAAGCCGGCGATCACCGTGCCGACCAGTTCGCCCGCCGACTCGGCGAGGATCAGCGCCTGCGGGTCGCGGTCGACCAGCCGCTCCACACCGGCGCGGTCGTCGCTGATGCTCGTGCCCTCGGCGGCCGTCTTCCAGAAGACGAGGACGGCGTCGAGGTCGTCGGGGCCGGCGGGGCGTACACGCAGCTCAGTCATGTGATCATCGGAGCATGGGCGGAGTGCCCGGCTCCGGGAATTCCATCATGCGGACTCCTCCCGCAGTCGTTCCATCACCGGCGCGAACGCCTCCATGGACGGTTCCAGGACCGTCAGGTACGAGAAGCCGAACCGCTCGCGCTGCGCCCGCACCTTCGCGACGACGTCGTCGAGGGAGCCGGCCAGCACGATGGGCAGGGCCAGCGCCTGGTCCGCGGTCAGCGACTGGCGTTCCGTCAGCGGCTTCACGGCCGGCTCCGGGTCGTCGGTGACGGCCACGAGCTGGAGCAGCAGGTTCAGCTCGGCGGGCGCCGCGCGGTCCGCCGCCAGCTCGCGGTAGCGGGCCACCCGAACGTCCAGCTCCTCGGCGGTGAGGGGCTCCAGCCCCCCGGGAGTGCGCCCCGGCCGGGCCCCGGTGAAGGCCGCGATGTCCGCGTGCTCGGCGGTCAGGCGCAGCATCCGGTCGCCGTTGGCCCCGATCAGCAGCGGCACCCCGGGCTGGGCCGCCCCGGGCAGGGGGGCCCGCCCGCTCGAGCGAAGCCGGGTGTGGGGGAGGTCCGCCGAGCCCAGCAGCCGGTCCAGTTCCCCGATCGTGCGCCGGAGATGGTCCACCCGCTCGCGCGGCGAACCGTACGGCAGCCCGGCAGCCTCGTGCTCCGCCTGGACGTATCCGGTGCCGAGGCCGAGTTCGAGGCGTCCGCCGGCCAGCGCGTCCGTGGTCGCCACCTCGCGCGCCAGCAGCGTCGGATTCCAGAAGCCCGTGTTGAGCACGAACGTGCCGACCCGGGGCCGTTCGGTCGCCTCCGCCGCGGCGACCAGCGCCGGGAACGGCGCGACCATGCCGAGGTGGTCGGGGACGAGGATCACGTCGTACCCCAGCTCCTCGGCCCTACGGCACTTGGCGCGCCATTCGGCGGCGGGCGCGGGCGTGAGCAGGTTGACCCCGAAACGGAACGGACGCGACATGAACTCTCCCCGTGAGTACGTGACTTGACGTTGCCCTTTGATTCCATCACGTCCGCCGGCCCGCGAGTGATCAAGGTGCCGGTCACTCGTGCGCGATCGCCGCCAGCACGTTCATCCGCGACGCCCGCAGCGCCGGCAGCAGGGCCGCCACGACGCCCACCACCGCCGAACCGATCACGACCGCGACGATCGTGCCCCAGGGGAACGCGAGCGCCGTCAGCCCGCGCAGCGCCAGCACCTGCTGCATGCAGACACCCCACACCAGGCCCAGCGCCAGCCCCAGGACCGCGCCGAACACCGCGATCACCACCGACTCCAGCCGGATCATCCGGCGCAACTGCCGCCGCCCCAGCCCGATCGCCCGCAGCAGCCCGATCTCCCGGGTGCGCTCCACCACCGACAGCGCGAGGGTGTTGACCACACCGAGCACGGCGATGACGATCGCCAGCCCGAGCAGCGCGTACACCAGGTAGAGCAGCACGGCGATCTGGTCGTGGACCAGCTTCTTGTAGTCGGCCTGGTTGCGCACCTGCACCTGCGGGAACGGCTTCAGAGCCCGCTCCAGCCGGGGCCGCAGGTCCTCCGCCTTCGTCCCGGGGGCCGCGTTGACGTACAGCGCGGAGTCCTGCCCCTTCGGCACGTACTTCTCCAGCGTGCCCAGGCCGAAGAAGACACCGCCCTGTGCACCGAAGCCCTCGGCCGAACCCTGGTCGGTGAGCGCCCCGACGGTCAGCTCGGTGCGACGAGCGCCCGGGAACTCGACCGGGAGCACGCTGCCGACCCGCACGCCGTGGTCCCGCGCGAAGCCGGCGTCCATGGCGAGGTGCCCGTCCGCCAGCGCGGCCGCCGAACCGCCGCGCGCGTAGGCGAGGTGCACCACGTCGTCGAGCCGGGGGCCGTATCCGGCGGCGTTCGTCCTGACCCGGTCGCCGTCCGGCAGCCGTACGGCGACGGGGCTGAGCCGCTGCCGCACGACGAGCCCGACACCGCGCGTCGCGCCCACGGCGTCCGTCACCGCCTCGGTGTACGGCATGAAGTTGGCGTTCTGGACGATGAAGTCGGCGCCCAGCGTCCTGTCGATCTGCCGGTCGAACGACGCGGACAGGGAGGCGCTCGCCACCGACATCCCGCCGACGAGGGCGAGGCCGACCATCAGCGCGGCGGCCGTCGCGCCGGTACGGCGCGGATTGCGCAGGGCGTTGCGCTGGCTCATCCGCCCGACCGGACCGAACAGCGCGGGGAAGGCCCCGCCCAGCACCCGGATCACCGGCCGCACCAGCAGCGGTCCGGCGACCACGGTCGCGATGAGGGTCAGGACCACGCCGAGCCCCAGCAGCGAAGCCGCCTGCGCGGTCTTCGTGGCCACCGCGCACCCGCCCAGCGCGGCCGCTCCGGCCGCCCCGACCACCGCGCCCGCGACCGCCCGCACCTTCAACGGCTTGCCCACGCCGGCCACCTCGGCGTCCGCGAGCGCCGCCATGGGGGAGACGGCCGCCGCGCGCCGCGCGGGCAGATAGGCGGCCACGAAGGTGACACCGAGACCGACGACGTACGCCGCGACGGGCGTCCCCCAGCCGATGACCATCTCCGTGGCCCGCAGGTTCATCCCGAACGCGCTCATCAGCCGGATCAGTCCGAGAGCCAGCCCGATCCCGGCCGCGAGGCCGAGCGTGGAGCCGGCCAGCCCCAGCAGCAGCGCTTCGGTGAGCACCGACCGCCGCACCTGCCGCCGGTCCGCGCCGAGCGCCCGCAGCAGGCCGAGTTCCCGGGTGCGCTGGGCGATGAGCATGGAGAAGGTGTTGACGATGAGGAACACGCCGACGAGCAGGGCGACGCCGGCGAAGCCCAGCATCACGTACTTGATCACATCGAGGAAGGTGCCGAGGTTGGCGGCGGCCGACTTGGCGTGCTCGTTCGCTGTCTTCAGGTCGTAGGTACCGGTGCCGATCGCCGCACCGATGCGCCGCTTGAGCTCGGCGTCGCTCACGCCCTCGGCCGCGTCCACCGAGATGCCGGTCGCCTGCGCGGCGGAACCGAGCAGTTCCCGGCCGGCGACCGCCGGGTCCAGGTAGACCAGGGCGGAGCCCGGGTTGGTCGTGGTGAACGTGGCGATGCCGACGACCCGGACCCTGAACGTGCCCGGCTGCGCCTGCACGGTCAGCGAGTCGCCGATCCGGACGTCTCTCCTGCCGGCCGTGTCGGCGTCCAGCAGCGCCTCGCCGGCGCCGTGCGGCGCGTGCCCGGAGGTCAGCCTCACCGGGCTGCGGCGGGTGACGTACCAGGAGTTGGCGATGGTGGGGGCGCCGGTGGTCGGGCCGACGGACCTGTTGCGGCTGTCGACCACCACGACGTTCTGCACCGACACGTCCGCGTGGGCCGCCGCGACCCCGGGGACCTTCGCCACCCGGTCCCGCAGCGCAGCGGGCACGGTCTGCACCGCACCCGTCGACCGGGCCGAGCGCAGGTCCTCCTGGGGCCCCACGGTCACATCGGCGGCGGTGGAGGCGAAGAGGCGGTCGAAGGTGCGGGTGACGGTGTCCGAGAAGATCAGACTGCCCGAGACGAACGCCACGGACAGCAGCACGGCCAGCCCGGACAGGGCCAGCCGCCCCTTGTGCGCGAGGAAGCTGCGCAGGGTCGCCTTGAGCACCGGTCAGTCCTCCTGGACGACGACGTCGTCGCCGAGCCGGCCACGGATCACGTCGGGAGGGGAGGGCTGCGGGTTCGCCCCGGGGAAAACACGCATGCGCTCCAGGACGGCCTCTGCCGTGGGCCGCGCCATCTCGTCCACGATCCGCCCGTCGGCGAGGAACAGCACCAGGTCGGAGTGGGCGGCGGCGCCCGGGTCATGGGTGACCATGACGACGGTCTGGCCGAGATCGTCGACGGCACCGCGCAGAAAGCCCAGCACCTCGAGTCCGGCCCGCGAGTCCAGATTGCCGGTCGGCTCGTCGGCGAAGATCAGCTCGGGCCGGGAGGCCAGCGCCCGCGCGCACGCGACGCGCTGCTGCTGGCCGCCGGAGAGCTGCGCGGGCCGGTGCGCCAGGCGCCCCCGCAGGCCGAGGGCGTCGATGACCTGGTCCAGCCACTTCTCGTCGGGTTTCCGGCCCGCGATGTCCATCGGCAGGGTGATGTTCTCGGCGGCGGTCAGGGTCGGGATCAGATTGAACGACTGGAACATGAACCCGATCCGGTCCCGCCTGAGCCGGGTCAGCTCCCGTTCCTTCAGCCCCGTGATCTCGGTGTCGCCCAGCCACACCTGACCCGCCGACACGGTGTCGAGGCCGGCCAGGCAGTGCATGAGCGTGGACTTCCCGGACCCCGAGGGGCCCATCACGGCGGTGAAGCGGCCGCGCGCGATGTCCACGTCCACCGAGTCCAGGGCCACCACGGCCGTCTCGCCGGAGCCGTAGGCCTTGGTCAGCGCGCGGGCGCGGGCCGCCGGACCGCCGTCCGGTGCGCGCCCCGGGGCATGCTCCGCAACAGGTGTGGACAAGACCGCCTCCCGGTCGCCTCGACGTCCCGACTCTTGGTCCGGGCTGAGCCTAGTGTGACCCGTACCACAGCCGGAATCCCTCCACGCACCGAGGACACGACCCGCGGGCGAGCCGTCCGCCCGTCCCCTTGCCGTCGCTAGCACCCCGGCGCTAGCGTCGAGGCATGGCGAAGACCCAGCTGAACGTGCGCGTGGACGAGGGCACCGCCCGCGCGGCCCGCGAACGCGCCCTGGCCCGAGGGATGAGCGTCAACCGCTACATCGAAGAGCTGGTCAGACAGGACACCGGGGAAGCCGGCCGCACGTTCGTCGAGGCCGCCGCCGACTTCATGAAGCAGTACGAGTCCGTGTTCGCCGAGGAGTTCGCCGAGCCCCGCGGCACCGACGCCGGTGAAGGCCGCCGCTGATCCCTTGGACGAACTGAGTATCGACCTCGCCTGGCTGCTCATGCTCGCCGAACAGAAGACGCCCGGGGACCCGCAGGTCACCGACTGGGGCGCGCTGGTCGCAGCCGTCGCCCGGCACCGGGCGGAGATATTCGGCGTGCCCGTGTACGACAGCCCGCACGCCCGCGCTGCCTCCCTGCTCCAGCTGCTCATCCACGTACCGGCGCTGGAACGCTCCAACGCGCTGTTCGCCTCGGCGGTCGCCTACGCCTACCTGGTCGCCGGCGGCGCCAAGGTCGCCACCACACCCGAGCAGGTCCGCGATCTCGCCCGGCTGGTCAAGGACGGCACGGCGAGCGTCGACGACATCGCGCGGGAGCTGCGCCGCTGGTGCGTCTGATCAGCGCGCGTCCGGCTCCTCGGGCCGCCAGGCGACGCCCAGCGCGCAGTACGAGGTCGGCAGCGCCGGTCCCTTCTCCGGCAGCAGCACCTGCCGGAGCGGGCCGAGCCGGAACCCGGCCGCACGCAGGGCGGCGACCGGCTCCCGGGACAGGTGACAGCCGCCGTTCAGCACGGGCCACAGGGTGCGGTCCAGGGCCTGCTGGGTCAGTGTCATCACCGCCCCGCCGCCCCGCCCGTGCTCGAAGAACCGCAGCTCGCCACCCGGCCGGAGCACTCGCCGTACCTCGCCCAGCGCCCGCGTCACGTCCCGTACGCTGCACAGCACCAGCGACAGCACCACCGCGTCGAAGGCCTCGCTCTTGACGGGCAGCGCCTCCGCCGCACCCGGCACCACGTCCACCGGGACCTGCGCCCGCAGCGCGGACTCCAGGGCCAACTGCCGCAGATGCGGTTCCGGTTCGATCGCGACCACCTCCGCGACGGCGCCGGGATAGTGCGCGAAGTTCAGCCCGTTGCCCGCGCCGATCTCGATCACCCGCCCGGACAGCCCGGCGAGCAGCCGCTCCCGCACCCCGGCCATGCCCAGCCGGTTCTCGGCGCCGACGCTCAGCCGGGCGTAGTAGCGGGCGAACAGCGGATGGTGGACGGGACCGCGTGCCACCGTGCCGGAACGGGTCGACGACAACCGCATGACAACCTCCCCGGGCCGCTCGGGCCTACGGTGATTGTCCCCCGTACGGCGCTGTCGCACCCCTGCCGGACCCGGGGCGCGAACCGAAGGAGACGTCACCGGGAGCCGTGCAGCCGTACGAGCTGCGACGCTCACCGCAGGGCGAGGTCGATCAGGCCCGGGAATCGAACGACACGGCGGCATGATCGCGGTGCCGGCCGCACCGCCGGCGAAGCCCGGCGTACGGCGTGACCCCGGGTCGCACGGCGCGTGCCTTCCCCCTGGGGCGGCAGAAGCCCTGGGCAGGCCCTGCCGTCCCGGGTCGGGTAGGTGTCAGGGCGCTTCCCGGATGCGGAACGCCTCCGCGTCCCAGCTCCCGTCCAGGCGCGGTGCCAGCCAACTCGGCGCCGCCGCCCGGAAGTCGGCGGGAGGCAGGGCCCCGGCCCCGGCGGGCAGCAGGCCGAGCAGCGGCGCGTCGGCGACCTCCGGCAGGTCGGCGACGTTGCAGCGGGAGGCGAGGTCCGGGTCGGTGGGCCAGCTGCCGATCACCACTCCGGCCAACTCCAGCTCCCGCCGCCGCAGTTCGCGGGCGGTCAGCTCGGTGGTGTTCAGCGTGCCCAGGCCGGCCTGGGCGACGACCAGGACCGGCGCGTTCAGCAGCCGGGCCACGTCGGCCAGCGTGCCGCCCGCCGCGTCGAACCGGACGAGCAGCCCGCCCGCCCCCTCGACCAGCACCAGATCGTGCTCGGTGGCCAGCTTGGCGGCCCGGTCGGCAACGTCGTGCGGGCGCACCGGTGCCATGCCCGCCCGCCGGGCCGCCGTACCCGGTGCCAACGGCTCGGGAAAGCGGGCCAGTTCGTCGGTCGTGACCGGCCCGGCCAGCCGCGCGACCTCGTCGGCGTCCCCGCGCTCGTCCGGCCGTACACCCGTCTGGGCGGCCTTCAGTACCGCCACCGAGCGCCCGGCCGCGAGGGCCGCGGCGGCGACGGCGGCGGTGGTGACGGTCTTGCCGACCTCCGTGCCCGTCCCCGTGATCACCAGTACCGGCATGTCATCCCTCCCGCGCCGCGGCGCACACCGCACGCGTGATCCGTGCCACGTCCTCGTCCGAGGTGACGTACGGCGGCATCGTGTAGATCATGTCGCGGAACGGGCGCAGCCACACGCCCGCCCCTACGGCCGCCCCTGTCGCGGCGGCCATGTCGACCTCGTGGTCGAGCTGGACGACCCCGATGGCGCCCAGTACGCGGACCTCCCGCACCCCGGGCAGTTCCGCGGCCGGAGCCAGTCCCTCGCGCAGGCCCGCCTCGATCCGCTTGACCTGCGACAGCCAGTCCTGGCCCAGCAGCAGCTCGAGGGAGGCACAGGCGACCGCCGCCGCCAGCGGGTTGCCCATGAACGTGGGGCCGTGCGCGAGCACCGGCACCGCACCCTGGGAGATGCCGTCGGCGACCCGGGCGGTGCACAAGGTGGCCGCCATCGTCAGATAGCCGCCGGTCAGCGCCTTGCCCACGCACATCACATCGGGCGTGACGGCCGCGTGGTCCGCCGCGAACAGCGCGCCGGTGCGGCCGAAGCCGGTGGCGATCTCGTCGAACACCAGCAGCACGTCGTGCGCGTCGCACGCCTCGCGCAGCACCCGCAGATAGGCGGGGGAGTGGAAGCGCATACCGCCCGCGCCCTGCACCACCGGCTCCACGATCACCGCGGCCAGTTCGTCCGCGTGCTCCGCGATCACCTCGCGCAGATGCTCGGCGTACGACTCCTCGTACTCCGTCGGTGGTGCGTCCGCGAAGACCTGGCGCGGGAGCACGCCGGTCCACAGCTCGTGCATCCCGCCCTCGGGGTCGCACACGGACATCGGGTTCCAGGTGTCGCCGTGGTAGCCGCCGCGCCAGGTCAGGAGCCGTCGTTTGGCCGGCCGGCCGAGCGAGCGCCAGTACTGCAGGCACATCTTCACGGCGACCTCGACCGACACCGACCCCGAGTCGGCCAGGAAGACGTGCTCCAGCCCGTCGGGTGACATGTCGACAAGGAGCTTCGCGAGGCGTACGGCGGGCTCGTGCGTGAGCCCGCCGAACATCACGTGACTCATCCGGCCCAGCTGCTCGCGCACGGCCTCGTTGAGGACCGGGTGGTTGTAGCCGTGGATGGCCGACCACCACGACGACATGCCGTCGACCAGCTCGCCGGAGCCGTCCGCGAGCCGCAGCCGGACCCCGCTCGCCGACTCCACGACGAGCGGTTCGACGCGTCCGGGCATCGGCCCGTAGGGATGCCAGACGTGCCGCCGGTCCAGCTCCAGCAGTTCGGGCGCGCTCAGGGCGGTGGGCTCAGGCATTGGGCGCGAGGTCCGTTCCGGCGCCCCGGCGGCGGACGGCGACGAGGTCGGTGCGCGGCTCCTGAGCGGCCGGCGCGGTCGCCGTACCGCAGGCGCCGCCGGCCTCGTGGGAGCCGCAGCCGCCCTCGTGGGAGCCGCACGCGTCCCCGCCCTCGTGCGAGCCGCAGACGGAGCCGCAGCCGCCCGTGACGTCCGCCCGGTGCTGGGGCAGCGTCACCTGGTCGGCGCCCTCCACCTCGAACCCGGCGTCCGCGATCATCTCCAGGTCGGCCTTGCCGGCCTGGCCCTCGCTGGTCAGGTAGTCGCCGAGGAAGATGGAGTTGGCCAGGTTCAGCGCGAGCGGCTGCATCGTGCGCAGGTGGACCTCGCGGCCGCCCGCGATGCGGACCTCCACGTCCGGGCAGACGAAGCGGACCATCGCGAGGATGCGCAGGCAGCGCTGCGGGGTGAGGTTCCACTCCTTGGCCAGTGGGGTGCCCTCGAACGGGATCAGGAAGTTCACCGGCACCGAGTCCGGGTCCAGTTCGCGCAGCGAGAAGACGACGTCGACCAGGTCCTCGTCGCTCTCGCCCATGCCCGCGATCAGACCGGAGCAGGCGGACAGACCGGCCGCGTGCGCCTTCTGCACCGTGTCCACCCGGTCGGCGTACGTGTGGGTGGTCGTGATGTCCCCGTACGTCCCCTCGGACGTGTTGAGGTTGTGGTTGTAGGCGTCCGCGCCCGCCTCGCGCAGCCGTTCGGCCTGGCCGTCGGAGAGCAGGCCGAGGCAGGCGCACACCTCGACGGCCTCGTTCTGGTCCTTGATCGCCTTGATGGTCTCCGAGACCCGGTCCACGTCCCGGTCCGTCGGGCCGCGCCCGCTGGCCACCAGACAGACGCGCTTGGCGCCGCCCGCCAGACCGGCGGCGGCCGCCTCGGAGGCCTCGTCGGGCTTGAGCCAGGTGTACTTCAGGATGCCGGTCTTGGAACCGAGCCGCTGGGAGCAGTAGGAGCAGTCCTCCGGGCACAGGCCGGACTTGAGGTTGACCAGATAGTTGAGTTTCACCCGGCGCCCGAACCAGTGCCGGCGTACCTTTCCGGCCGCGGCCACCACATCGAGCAGGTCGTCGTCGGAGGTGGCCAGCACGGCGAGCGCTTCCTCGCGGGTCGGCAGCTCGCGCCGAAGCCCCTTGTCCACCAGCGTGTTCAGCAGGTCCATGAGATCCGATCCTGTCCTACGGGACGGCTCCGGGCCAAGGAGAGATCGGACAACGGAGACCGTTCACCGTGTGGGTATTGCCACACACTGGGTGGCTGGTCATGCCGCTAGGGTCTGTCCGCTACCTACAAAACCACCGGAGGACCCATGGCGTTCGGCTGGATCGACGAGCAGGCGGAGGCGCGTCGACGCGCCGGACTCGTACGCACCCTGCGCCCGCGCCCCGCCGACTCGCCGCTGCTGGACCTGGCGAGCAACGACTACCTGGGCCTCGCCCACCATTCCGAGGTCACCGAGGGAGCTGCCCGTGCCGCCCGGGTCTGGGGTGGCGGCTCCACCGGCTCCCGGCTGGTCACCGGCACCACCGAGCTGCACACCGAGCTGGAGGGCGAGCTGGCCGCCTTCTGCGGCTTCGAGGCGGCCCTGGTCTTCTCCTCCGGTTACGCCGCCAACCTGGCCGCGGTCACGGCGCTCGGCCCGCACGGCTCTCTGATCGTCTCCGACGCGGGCAACCACGCCTCGCTCATCGACGGCTGCCGGCTCGCCCGGGGGGAGACCCAGGTCGTCGGGCACGCCGATCCGGAGGCCGTGCGCAAGGCGCTGGCCACGCACGGGGGCCCGGCGATCGTGGTCTCGGACACGGTGTTCTCGGTGGACGGCGACCAGGCACCGCTGGCGGCCCTGGCCGAGGCGTGCCGGGAGCACGGCGCGGGACTGGTCGTGGACGACGCCCACGGTCTCGGCGTGCTGGGCGACGGCGGCCGGGGCGCGCCGTACGCGGCCGGGCTCGCGGGCGCCGGCGACGTGGTCGTCACGGCCACCCTGTCCAAGTCGCTGGGCAGCCAGGGCGGTGTGGTGCTCGGCCCGGCCCGGGTGATCGACCATCTGGTCAACGCGGCCCGGACGTTCATCTTCGACACGGGCCTGGCCCCGGCGGCGGCCGGTGCGGCCCTCGCCGCGCTCAGGCTGCTCGTCCGCGAACCGCGGCGGGCGGCGCGGGCCCGCGAGGTGGCCGCGGAGCTGCACGCACGGCTGACCGCCGCGGGCCTGGAAGCGGTGCGTCCGGACGCCGCGGTGGTCTCCGTGCGGGCTCCGTCCCCGGAGCAGGCGGTGCGCTGGGCGGCCGACTGCCGTACGGCAGGGCTGGCCGTGGGCTGCTTCCGTCCTCCTTCCGTGCCCGACGGCATCTCACGGCTGCGGCTGACCGCCCGGGCGGACCTCACCCGGACCGAGATCGAACGCGCTGTACGTGTGATCGGCGAGACGCGACCATGAGTCGGCGTGACACGGCCGTGCATCGCACGAAAGGGACGAGAAAGTGGCGAGAGGCTGATCGACTCTGATCAGGTCTGATCAGAGCGTGGCGACGAAGCCCGCCCAGCTCTCGGAGGAGAAGAGCAGCGCGGGTCCGGCCGGGTTCTTCGAGTCGCGCACGGCGAGCAGTCCGGCCGAGGGGCCGGAGCGCGGCCGGGCCGTCTCCACGCAGTTGTTGGCTCCCGTGCTGTAGCTGCTGCGCAGCCAGTGCACGTCGTGCAGGTCAGTACTGGCAGGGACGTTCCGAGGCAGTGCTGACATGGTGCCTCCTTACGCGCCGTCACCTATCCCGGCGATGTAGTCCAACGATTCCTCGGGTGAAAGGGCATGTCGCTGAAGGGTGCTGAAGGCCTCGGAGTAGGCCAACAGGTCTTCTTTCCGTTCCAGGTAGAGGCTACTCGTCAACTGGTCGAGAACAACCACATCCAGATCAGAAGTGCTCGGAAATGAGAAGATAACGAAAGGCCCCGTGAGGCCGACATGCGCTCCTGCCGCGAACGGCAGGACCTGCAGCCGTACCTGGGGCAGCCGGGCGGCGTCCAGCAGCCGCTCGAGCTGCCGGGCCATCACCTCCGGACCGCCCACCTCGCGCCGCAGCACCGCCTCGTCGAGCACGGCGCACAGCTTCAGCGGCGGGTCCGAACGCAGCACGTCCTGCCTGGCCAGCCGCACCTCCACCAGCGCGTCCAGGCGTTCCTCGTCCAGGTCCTTCACGGCCGTCCGGGTCACCGCGTGGGCGTACTCGGGCGTCTGCAGCAGGCCGGGCACGACCGTGGTCTCCAGAGTGCGCATCGCGCTCGCCTGCGACTCCAGGCTGATGAAATCCCGGTACGTGGGCGGCAGCACCCCGCGGTAGGCGTGCCACCAGCGGTTTCGGCCGCCGGCGTCCTCGGACCCGGCCAGCACCAGCAGCAACTCGCGCAGATGTTTGTCCCGCACCCCGTAGGCATCCAGCAGTGACCGCAGATCGGCCGGTTTCACGCCACTGGCACCCGTCTCGATGCGGCTCACCTTCGACTGGTGCCAGCCGACCAGGTGGGCCGCGTCGCCGCTCGTGAGCCCAGCGCCGGTACGCAGCATGCGCAGTTCGGCGCCCAGTTTGCGACGGCGCACCGTCGGCCCGTTCTGCATGGGCTCCTCCTTACTCCTGACGGGCCGCCCAAATACGGTCTCGCGTCGCAGAGTTCACCGCTTCGAGCGACAGATATATGCATATCCTGGTGGATCGCACCCCGTGACCGGCCCGGTGATGGCAGTCTGGCGACGAAGCACCAGTCCGGGACCGTACTCGAACCATCCGCTCCGTGTCGGACTGCGGTCCCGTGGGAAAGGGACGACGTCGCCATGGCAGACCATCTGGAAGCATCCGTCACTCTGCCGAGCGATCCCGCCTCGGTCTCCGCCGCCCGCACCTACGTCGTGGGGACCCTCGTGGAATGGGGTCTGCCGTCGGACACCGACGTGGCCGACACCGTGCGGCTCATCGTCTCCGAACTCGCCACCAACGCCGTACAGCACACCTTCGGACAGTCACCCACCTTCACGGTCGACATCGCCCTGGACCGTGACGAACACCTGCGCATCGGTGTCACGGACAGTCATCCCCGCTTCCCCAAGAGACTGCCCGCCGCCGTCCAGCAGGACAATGGGCGCGGCATGGTCATCATCCGCTGTCTCACCGCGGAGTGTGGCGGCAGACTCCGCATCCGCCCCACCCGCGAGGGCGGCAAGACGGTCTCCATCGAACTGCCCTGGATGATCCCGTCCGAGCCGGTCACGGCGGCGGGGCAGCAGGACCCCTAGGAGGCGTCGCGGACCCGGACTGATCCAGACGAAACCCCCTGGGTCCCGACCACGGGAGTCCCGGCCTCAGGTCCCCGTGCTCCGCCCCGCCCGGCCGAAGGCCCCCCGCAGCAGTGCCCGGAAGGCATCCGCGGCCGGAGCGGTCTCGTCGGCGCGGTGGGCCACCGAGATCGTGCGGCGCAGACGGCCCTCCGCCAAGGGACGCACGCCGACCGGTGTGGTCGCGGTGCGCGCCACCATCTCCGGTACGACGGCCACCCCGAGCCCGGCGCTGACGAGCGCGCAGACCACGGCGTACCCGGGGGTCGGTACCAGCAGCGCCGGGGTGGCCCCGGCCTCGGCCAGCAGGGCCTCGATCTCCCGCCGGGCCGGATGGTGCGGCGCCATGCTGATCAGCGGCTGCCCGGCCAGCTCCGTGAGCGGCAGCCGGGAGGAGGTGGCGCTCAGGGCGTGTCCCGGAGCGGTCACCAGTACGAGTTCCTCCACCAGGACCGGCTCCAGACGCACCGCGGACGGCACGGGAACGGGCTCGGCCGGGTGGTAGGTGTGCGTCAGCGCCAGGTCCACCTCGCCGGCCGCCACCGCCGTCACCCCGGCCGGCGGGTCGTAGTCCGCGACCGACAGCGTCACGTCCGGATGCGCCCGGCGGAACGCGCTCAGTGCCGGCGGCAGCAGATGCACCCCCGCCGTCGGGAAGGTGCCGAGCCGCAGCGCGCCGCCGGTCAGACCGGTCAGCCGCGCGAGTTCGTGCCGCGCTCGCTCCAGTTCGTCGAGCACCCGACGGGCCCGTGCCACCAGCACCTCGCCCGCCTCCGTCAGCCGGGCCCCCCGGTGGTGGCGCACCAGCAGGGCCGTGCCCGCCTCCCGCTCCAGCTTGGCCAGCTGCTGGGAGAGGGCGGGCGGCGTGTAGCCGAGCCGGTCGGCGGCCCGGGTGATCGAGCCGGCCTCCGCGACCGCCACGAGCGCGGCCAGCCGAGTGGGGTCGTACATAGGCCCAGGCTAAAGCATTGCTTAAGGCTGGCCATGGCTATCCGAAATACCTGCTGAAGGCTCCGCGGAGGCAGTCTGGCTTCATGGACGGACAGCTCATCGCCTTCACCGGGATCGCGGCCGGACTCGTCGCCATGCCGGGCGCCGACTTCACCGTGGTCGTCCGCAACGCGCTCGTCTCCCGCCGCGCGGGCGCGGTCTGCGGGCTCGGCATCGCGGGCGGACTGCTGGTGCACACCACCCTGGCGGTGGCGGGGGTCGCGGCCGTGCTGGTGGCCGTACCGGCGCTGTTCCGGGCGCTGCAGCTGCTGGGCGGCGCCTATGTGCTGCAGCTCGGGGTGCGCACCCTGGGGGCGCTGCGGCGGGCCGACCGGACGCCGCAGGACACCGCGGCCGAGGCGGCGCACCCGCTGCGGCAGGGCTTCGTGACCAACGTGCTCAACCCGAAGGCGTCGCTGACGTTCCTCAGCCTGCTGCCGCAGTTCGTGCCCGCGGGGGGCCACGCCCTGCCCAGGACGCTGCTGCTCGCGCTGATCGTGTGCGCGCTGGCCCTCGTGTGGTTCCAGGTCGTCGCGCTGCTGGTGGACCGGCTCGGCCGATGGCTGCGCCGGCCCCGGGCCGCCCGTGGGCTCCAGGCGGGCACCGGGGTGGCGCTGACGGTGCTGGGAGCGGCCCTGCTGCTGGAGCCGCTCCTGCCCTGACTACAGGTCAGCTGACCCGGCCGTACCACACGCTCTTGGTCCAGATCTTCTGGAGCTTCACCACGTCACCGGTCTTCGGGGCGTGCCAGATCTTGCCGTGGCCGGCGTAGATGCCGACGTGGTAGACGCTGGAACCCGAGTGGAAGAAGACCAGGTCGCCCGCCTTGCGGCTGCGGGCGGAGATGTGATGCGTCTTGTTGTACTGCTGGGCGGCGGTACGCGGCAGCTTCTTGCCCGCCTTCTTGAACGAGTAGAGCGTCAGTCCCGAGCAGTCGAACCGGCGCGGCCCGGTGGCTCCCCAGCTGTACGGGGCGCCCTTCTTGGAGGCCGCGACCTTGAGTGCCTTCGACGCTATGGTCGCGGCCGAGGCGTCGGTGGCGAGACCGGGCACCGCGATCGAGCCGCCCACGGCGGCGAGGGTCAGAGCCGAGGCCGTGCCGGCCCGGGCCATCAGCGACGGGACACGATTGAGCGCAGTCATGCGCAACCCTTCGTCAGCCGCCTGTGAAGGATGACCTGTCGGATTCGGGCTGGCGAAGTTGCCCGGCCGCGTTGCCGCGGCTTCACCCCAAGGGCTGCTCGGGACATCAGACCGTCTGCGACGTGCAGACGAACGTCCGTTCCGGCGACCCGCCTTGCCTGGGTCCTCCACTCCTGCCGATCCACTCCTGTCGACCGGTCATCCGGGCGGCGGCAGGACTCGGCGTCCGCCCGGATCGCCCCGCCGCGGTGGCGGGGGCTTGTCGTCAGTCAGGGATCTTGACTCACAGCTGTCCGGAAATCCCAACGGAACCGAAGATTTGTGGCGTTACTCACCACTCACCCGTTCGGGTGGACAGGGCTGTGTTCGATTCGTCGTCAAGTCCCGGACGTAGCCCCGGACCTGGGGCGGAGTACGTCCCGGCGCGTCTCAAACCGGTCCGGCGCGCAACTCGGGAGGCCCGGAAAGCGACCTGGATATACACCGGTCGGCGGTACGTCGTTCGGGCCGTTTCAATTCCGGCCCGAACGACACGTCGACGCGCGGGCGCCGCCGGGCCGGATGCGTGTCCGGGTCAGCCGACGCAGTCCGGCGGGAGCGCGACGCGCGCAGTACGGCGCTCGCCGTCCAGCACCCGCAAGGCCCGTGCCAGCGTGTCCCCGTGCAGCTCCGTCTCGCCCCGCCGGTGCATCGACGCGAGCGCGTCACGCAGCTGAGCCGCCTTGTGGACCAGGGCCTGTGCCGCACGCAGAGCGGCGTAGGTGTCTCCGTGCCGCGCCGGATTGACGCGGCCGAGCAGGTCGGCCGCCTCCAGGTAACGGTCGATCAGCTCGCCCTCGGCGCGGGTCAGCGCGGGCAGCGGCGGCAGTTCCGGCATCATCCCGGGCTCACCTCGCATCCGATGCGCCGGGCATGGTCCGGCGGCTGGGCACGACACCGTCCACCAGACCGTAGGACAGCGCTCCGGGCGCGTCCAGGACCAGGTCCCGCTCCAGATCCCCGTGCACCTGCTCCGCCGTGCGCCCCGTGTGCCGTACGAGCATCCGCTCCGTCAGCGCGCGGGTCCGGGACAGCTCCTCGGCCTGGATCTCCAGGTCGCTGGGCCGGCCGCGCACCGGCTCGGGCAGCGCGGGCTGTTCGAGGACCATGCGCGCGCCCGGCAGCGTGAACCGCTTTCCCGGGGTGCCGGCCGCGAGCAGGACCGCGGCGACGGACACGGCCTGCCCCAGGCAGTAGGTCGCCACGTCGCACCCGACGTACTGGATCGTGTCGTAGATCGCCGTCAGCGCGCCGAAGGAACCGCCCGGCGAGTTGATGTAGAGCGTGATGTCCCGGTCGGGTGCCGCGTGTTCGAGGTACATGAGCTGAGCCGTGACGTCGTTCGCCGCGGCGTCGTCGACCGGCGTCCCGAGGAAGACGATCCGGTCCTCGAAGAGCTTCCCGTACGGATCGAGCGTGCGGGTCCCCGTCCCGTCGCGCTCGGTGAACTCGGGCAGGACGTGGCGGGCGGTCGGTCGGGACATGGGCATACCCCTCCTCGTGGCGCGGCCCCTCATGGGCTCGGCTTCTGTAAAAAATGTACAGGACGTACGTGACGTTAGAATGGGGGCATGGCCTATGAGATTCCGGTGACGCAAGCCAGGGCTGAACTCGCCGACCTGATCAACCGGGTGGTGTACGGCGGTGAGCGCGTCGTCGTGACGCGGCACGGCAAGCCCCTGGTCGCGCTGGTCTCGGCCGCCGATCTGGACCGGCTCGACGCGCTCGACGCGCTCGACGAGCCGGCCGAGGAGCAGATCGTCAGCACGGTGTCGGGGGTCCGCGAGGCCGGTTCCGCCCCGCGTGAACAGCGGCGGTTCGGGATCGCGGCCGAGCATCGCGGGCACGGCACGTCCTGAGCCGCGCCGGTATGCGGGGGCCCATCGCGCGGTCATGCCGGGACCAAGGTCTGGTTAACGTCGCTGAAACTCCGGCGCTCTAGCCTGCCGATCCACGCCACCAGGGGTTTTTCTGCCCGGGATTGACGACGATCCGGGGATTTGTCTGTGTGTTACACCTATCCCCGCCGTGGTGGCTGCGGCAACCGGACCCCGCACGGTCCGGAGCAAGGACTGTGAGGTGGGACGTGCAACTGACCCCGCACGAGCAAGAGAGGCTGCTGATCCATGTGGCGGCCGACGTGGCCGAGAAGCGCCGGGCCCGTGGGCTCAGGCTCAACCACCCGGAGGCGGTCGCCCTCATCACGTCGCACATCCTCGAGGGCGCGCGTGACGGCCGCACCGTCGCGGAGCTGATGTCCTCCGGCCGCAAGCTCCTCACCAGGGACGACGTCATGGACGGGGTGGCGGAGATGATCCACGACGTCCAGGTGGAGGCCACCTTCCCGGACGGCACCAAGCTCGTCACCGTCCACGAGCCGATCATCTGAGGGGGCCCGCCGTGATTCCCGGAGAGATCGTCTTCGCGGACGACCCCGTCGTCGTCAACGAGGGCCGCGAGGTCACCCGCCTGACCGTCCTCAACGCCGCCGACCGGCCCGTCCAGGTCGGCTCCCACTACCACTTCGCCGAGGCCAACCCCGGCCTGGAGTTCGACCGTGCCGCCGCCCGCGGCAAGCGGCTGAACGTCGCCGCCGGCACCGCCGTCCGCTTCGAGCCCGGCATCCCCGCCGACGTCGAGCTGGTGCCCCTCGCCGGTGCCCGGATCGTGCCGGGCCTGCGCGGCGAGACCGGAGGTGCCCTCGATGCCTGAGATCTCCCGCGGCGCCTACGCCGACCTGTTCGGCCCCACCACCGGTGACCGCATCCGGCTCGCCGACACCGATCTGCTGATCGAGATCGAGGAGGACCGCTCAGGCGGCCCCGGGACCTCCGGGGACGAGGCGGTCTTCGGCGGCGGCAAGGTCATCCGCGAGTCGATGGGCCAGTCCCGGGCCACCCGCGCCGAGGGCACCCCCGACACCGTGATCACCGGCGTCGTCGTCGTCGACCACTGGGGCATCGTCAAGGCCGACGTCGGCATCCGCGACGGCCGGATCACCGCCCTGGGCAAGGCCGGCAACCCCGACACCATGGACGGCGTCCACCCCGACCTGGTCATCGGCCCCGAGACCGAGATCATCGCGGGCAACGGGCGGATCCTCACCGCCGGCGCCATCGACGCGCACGTCCACTTCATCTGCCCCCAGGTCGCCGACGAGGCGCTGGCGTCCGGGATCACCACCCTGGTCGGCGGCGGCACCGGCCCCGCCGAAGGGTCCAAGGCGACCACCGTGACGCCGGGCCCCTGGCACCTGGCCCGGATGCTGGAGGCGATGGAGGCCTACCCGGTCAACGTCGGCCTCCTCGGCAAGGGCAACACCGTCAGCCACGAGGCGATGCTCTCCCAGATCCGCGGCGGCGCCGTCGGCCTGAAGCTGCACGAGGACTGGGGCTCCACCCCGGCCGTCATCGACGCCGCGCTCACCGTCGCCGACCGCACCGGCATCCAGGTCGCCATCCACACCGACACGCTCAACGAGGCCGGGTTCGTGGGCGACACCCTCGCCGCGATCGCGGGCCGGGGCATCCACTCGTACCACACCGAAGGCGCCGGCGGCGGGCACGCCCCGGACATCATGACCGTGGTCTCCCAGGCCAACGTGCTGCCCAGTTCCACCAACCCGACCCGGCCGTTCACCGTCAACACCGCCGAGGAACACCTCGACATGCTGATGGTGTGCCACCACCTCAACCCGGCCGTCCCGGAGGACCTGGCGTTCGCCGAGTCCCGGATCCGGCCCTCCACCATCGGCGCGGAGGACGTCCTCCACGACCTCGGCGCGATCTCGATCATCTCCTCCGACTCCCAGGCCATGGGCCGCGTCGGGGAGGTCGTCCTGCGCACCTGGCAGACGGCCCACGTGATGAAGGGCCGCCGGGGGGCGCTGCCGGGCGACGGCCGCGCGGACAACCACCGGGTGCGGCGCTATGTCGCCAAGTACACGATCAACCCGGCGCTCGCCCAGGGCCTCGCCGCCGAGATCGGCTCCGTCGAGACCGGCAAGCTGGCCGACCTGGTGCTGTGGGAGCCCGCGTTCTTCGGGGTCAAGCCCCTTCTCGTCATCAAGGGCGGGCAGATCGCGTACGCGCAGATGGGTGACGCCAACGCCTCCATCCCCACCCCGCAGCCGATCCTGCCCCGCCCGATGTACGGCGCGATCGGGCGGGCCCCGGCCGCCAACTCCGTCAACTTCGTCGCCTCCCCGGCGATCGAGGACGGGCTGCCCGAACGGCTGGGGCTCGGCAAGCGGTTCGTGGCGATCGAGTCGACGCGTGCGGTCACCAAGGCCGACATGCGCGAGAACGACGCCCGGCCGGACGTCCGGATCGACCCCGACAGCTTCGCCGTGCACATCGACGGCGAGCTGGTGGAGGCGACCCCGGCGGCCGAACTGCCCATGGCCCAGCGCTACTTCCTCTTCTGATGGCGTCGCGATGACACGGGCAGCACTTCTCGTCCTGGCCGACGGCCGCTTTCCCGCCGGAGGACACGCGCACTCCGGCGGGGCGGAGGCCGCCGTCAAGGCGGGCCGTATCACGTCCGCCGCGGGCCTGGAGGACTTCTGCCGGGGCCGGCTGCACACCGCCGGGCTGGTCGCGGGGGCGCTGGCGGCCGCCGCCGCGCTCGGCGCGGACCCGGCCGGGTTGGACGCGGCGGCGGACGCCCGCACGCCGTCGCCCGCGCTGCGGGCCGCCGCGCGGCGGCTCGGGCGGCAACTGCTGCGGGCGGCACGGGCGAGCTGGCCGTCCGCCGAACTCGACGCTCTGGGACGGGAGTTCCCCAAGGGGGCCCATCAGCCCGTGGTCCTCGGGCTCGCCGCGCGGGCGGCCGGGCTGGGACCCGAGGACGCGGCGTACTGCGCGCTCTACGAGAGCGTGAGCGGGCCGGCGACGGCCACCGTGCGCCTGCTGAGCCTCGATCCGTTCGACGCGACCGGCGTGCTGGCCCGGCTGGCGCCGGAGCTGGATCGCGTCGCGGACGCGGCGGTGGGGGCGGCACGGCGGGTGGCCGACGAGGGCGTCGACGCCCTGCCCGCCGCCTCCGGCCCCCTGCTGGAGGCGGGTGCGCAGTGGCACGCCGGCTGGCCGGTGCGGCTGTTCGCGTCCTGACATCGTCCGCCCCTCCACCCCATCCGCCCGGACGTAGAGGCCCCTCGCCGACACCATGCCTCTCGCATTAGGAGCCGTACATGCACCTCGACCACACCCACCCCGGCCCCGCCGCCCTCAGCGCCGACGCCCACCGGCCCGACGGAACCCGCCGCGCCCTGCGCATCGGGCTCGGCGGGCCTGTCGGATCGGGCAAGACCGCCACCGTCGCCGCGCTCTGCCGGGCGCTGCGCGAGCAGTTGTCCCTCGCGGTCGTCACCAACGACATCTACACGCGTGAGGACGCCGAGTTCCTGCTCCGGGAGGCCGTGCTGCCGCCCGAGCGGATCACCGCCGTGGAGACCGGCGCCTGCCCGCACACCGCGATCCGCGACGACATCTCCGCCAACCTCGAAGCCGTCGAGGACCTGGAGGACGCGGTCGGGCCGCTCGACCTGATCCTCGTCGAGTCCGGCGGCGACAACCTGACCGCGACCTTCTCCAAGGGGCTCGTGGACGCGCAGATCTTCGTGATCGACGTGGCCGGCGGCGACGACATCCCGCGCAAGGGCGGCCCCGGCGTCACCACCGCCGACCTGCTCGTCGTCAACAAGACCGACCTCGCCCCGTACGTCGGCTCCGACCTCGCCCGGATGGCCGCGGACGCCAAGGCGCAACGGGCCGAACTCCCGGTCGTCCTGCAGTCGTTGCGCGGCGACACCGGAGTCGCCGACGTGGCCGCCTGGGTGCGTCAGCGGCTCGCCGCGTGGACGGCATGACGGCCACGGGGGTCCGGGCGGGCGCGCGGATCGTCGCCCGCGCCGACGGCCGCGGCGGTACGGCGCTGCCCGTACTGGACGGCGAGGGCCCGCTGGCGCTGCGCCGCACCCGGGCGAGCGGCACCGAGGCGAGGGTCATGGTCGTGGGCGCGATGAGCGGCCCGCTCGGCGGCGACCGCTTCACGCTGACCGCCCGGGTGGAGGAGGGTGCCAGGCTGCACGTCGGGTCGGCCGCCGCCACCCTCGCGCTGCCGGGCCAGGCCAAGGGCGAGGCCCGCTACGACGTACGGCTCGACGTGGCCGACGGCGGCGAACTGCACTGGCTGCCCGAGCAGTTGATCTCGGCCGCCGGCAGCGATCTGGTCGTCGCCACCCGTGCCGAACTCGGCGCCGCAGCACGGCTCGTGCTGCGCGAGGAACAGGTGCTGGGCCGGACCGGGGAGGAACCCGGGCGGCTCACCAGCCGGTTGACCGTACGGGTCGCCGGGCGGACCGTGCTGGACCAGGAGCTGGCCTGCGGACCCGGCGCCCCGGGCGGCTGGGACGGCCCGGCCGTGCTCGGCGGGCACCGGGCCGTAGGTCAACTGATCGTCGTGCGACCGGAGTTCGCCGAACGGCCGGCCGCCGCCCGGATGCTCGGCGAGTGCGCCGCGCTGATGCCGCTCGCCGGGCCCGCCGCTCTCGTCAGTGCGGTGGCCCCCGACGCGCTGCGGCTGCGCCGGCTGCTGGACGAGGCGCGGACGCTGCTCGGTTGAACGGCGGCCTACGAGCGGGCTGTTGACTGTCCGGAGCCACGGCAGGGCGGAAGACCCGTCACGGGACGGCCTTCCGCTCAGCGGGACATGATCATCCGGTTATCGGATTGGTAAAGAAGGGGGGCGACCCCTGTTCTCCGGTGGCTCACAGCCGAGAGGATCCCCGCCTGACCACTCGCAGCGAGGTACGGGGAGGGGCCCCCTTGAGGGAGAACAGACCGAAGAGCCGCCTGCTGGCGCTCGGTTCGGCCGGAGCACTCGTCACCGCCACTCTGATCGCCGGCGCGATGTCGGCCCCGGCGGCCAGCGCCGACAGCCGGCACGGCCAGGACCGGGAGGCCAAGGGCGCCGAGACAGCCGCCGCCCGGGCGGCCAAGGCGGGCATCAAGTGGCAGGACTGCCCGGCCGACTGGGGGCTGGAGAAGCCCATCCAGTGCGGCTGGGTCACCGTGCCGCTCGACTACGCCCACCCCGACGGCAAGCAGATCAAGCTCGCCGTGGACCGCATCGGCAACACCGGCACCAAGAAGGAGCGCCAGGGCGCGCTCATCTACAACCCGGGCGGCCCCGGCGGCTCCGGCCTGCGCTTCCCGCGCCGCGTCACCACGAAGAACGCCGTCTGGGCCAACGTCGCCAAGGCCTACGACTTCGTCGGCTTCGACCCGCGCGGCGTCGGACGCTCGACACCCATCTCCTGCGTCGACCCGCAGGAGTTCGTCAAGGCGCCCAAGGCCGACCCGGTGCCCGACACCGAGGCCGACAAGACCGCGCAGCGCAAGCTGGCCCGCCAGTACGCCGAGGGATGCGCGAAGCGCAGCGGCGCGATGCTGGCGCACATGACCACGCCGAACACCGCACGCGACCTCGACGTCATCCGCGCCGCGCTGGGCGAGAGGAAGCTCAACTACCTCGGCGTCTCCTACGGCACCTACCTGGGTGCCGTCTACGGCACCCTCTTCCCGGGCCACCTGCGCCGCATGGTCGTCGACAGCGTGGTCAACCCCTCGCGGGAGAAGATCTGGTACCAGGCCAACCTGGACCAGGACGTCGCCTTCGAGGGCCGCTGGAAGGACTGGGAGGACTGGGTCGCCGCGAACGACGCCGCCTTCCACCTCGGCACCACCCGCGCCGCGGTCCAGGACAAGTGGCTCCAGCTGCGCGCCACCGCCAAGAAGAACCCGATCGGCGGGGTCGTCGGCCCGGCCGAGCTGATCTCCTTCTTCCAGAGCGCGCCGTACTACGACTCCTCATGGGTGCCGGTCGCTACGGTCTTCGGCAAGTACTTCGCCGGTGACACGCAGGCGCTCGTCGACGCGGCCGCCCCGGACCTGTCGGACACCGCGGGCAACATCGCCTCGGAGAACGGCAACGCGGTCTACACCGCCGTCGAGTGCACCGATGCCAAGTGGCCCACCAGCTGGCGGAAGTGGGACCGGGACAACACCCGGCTCAACAAGGACTACCCGTTCATGACCTGGGCCAACGCCTGGATGAACCTGCCCTGCGCCACCTGGCCGGCCAAGCAGCGGACCCCGGTCGAGGTCAGGACCCACCAGGGCCTGCCGAAGGTGCTGATCGTGCAGTCCACCCGGGACGCGGCCACCCCCTACGAGGGCGCCGTCGAACTGCACCAGCGCTTCAAGGGCTCCCGCCTGATCACCGAGAAGAACGCGGGCTCCCACGGCGTCACCAGCCTGGTCAACTCCTGCATCAACCAGCGCGTCGACGCCTACCTGCTCGACGGCAAGCTGGACGGCAAGGACGTGACCTGCGCTCCGCACGCCACGCCCCAGCCGTAACCCCTTCCGGTACGACGACGAGGGGCGGCCGGTCCTTCCGGCCGCCCCTCGCGCACGCCCGGGCCTCTACGCCGTGCCCGCTCGGGACCGCAGCCAGGCGTCCTCCGCCGCGTAGTCGAACAGGTCGCCGTAGGCCTGGACCATCTTCGGATACGCCTCCCGCCAGTCCGCCCCGGCGAGCCGGCGCTCGATCCACGCGACGGTCTCCGCCAGGGAGTCGGCGTACCCGACCACCGGGCGGTACCCCAGTTCGCGTTCCGCCGCCGACATGTCGACGACGACCGGGCGCGGTGTCGACCACGGGGTGTCGCCCACCCGGGGCACCGGGGGAGGGCCCTCGACCAGGACGGTCTCGTTCTCCACGCCCATCACGGCGTCGATCGCCGCGGCGATCCCGGCGACCGTGGGCGCCTCGGCGTCGCAGGCGTTCAGCACCCGCGAGCCGGGCCGCGCCGCCGCCAGGCGGACCATCTCCGCGATGTTGTGCGCGCTCGCCGGATGGAAACGGCTCTCGCCGCCGTACGCGAGCACCCGCCTGCCCCGGCCGTCCAGGTTCCGCTTGACGAAGTACAGCTCGCGAGGGCTGCGGCAGTACGGCCCGTGGATCGCGCCCGCGCGCAGCAGCGTGGCCGGCAACCGGTCGCCCGCCGCGAGGAGTTCGCGCTCCAGTGCGACCTTGCGGGTGCTGTACGTGGCCTCGCCGGGAGCCACCGTCGGCTGGGTCTCCGGGACGGGCACCGGGTACTCGGGGAAGCCGTCCGGCTCTTCCTGGGTGTCGAAGCCGCGGCCCTTGCCGTCCTCGTACACCGACACGCTGGAGACCACGACGGCCGATCCGACCCGGTCGGCGAGGGAGGTCAGCTGCCGGGCGTGTGCGGCGCCGTAGGCCACGATGTCGACCAGCACGTCGCATCCGTCGCCGACCACCTCCGCCAGGGCCCGCCCGTCCTCTCGGTCGAGCCGTACCGCCCGCACCGTCGCCGGCCACGTCTCGTCCCGGCCTCCGCCGTGCGAGGCGGCCGTCACCTCCCAGCCGTCCCGCGCCAGCGCGTTCACCGCCGGCCGCCCGATCTGCCCGGTCGCCCCGATCACCACAGCACGTCTCATGCCGCGACCGTACGGCCGCCGGAACGCTCCGGCCACGGTGTTCTGCCGACGGCAGAGGAGGTCAATGAAGGGGCGTCCGCGGGAACCTGCGCCCTTTGCCGCCCTTCTCCGCCGCCTGCCGCTCCTTGACGACGGCCGCGTACTCGTCGACGTACTCCTGCTCGGACAGCGTCAGGATCGCGTACATGATCTCGTCGGTGACGGCCCGCAGGACCGCCTTCTCGTGCTCCATCCCGGCATAGCGGGAGAAGTCGAGCGCCTTGCCGAAGCGGATGGTGACCGGATGGATCCGCGGGAGCACCCTGCCGGGCGGCTGGGCCTCGAAGGTGCCGATCATCGCGCAGGGCACGACCGGGACCCCGGCCTTCAGCGCCATCACGGCGACGCCCACCTTGCCCTTGTACAGCCGGCCGTCGTGCGAACGGGTGCCCTCCGGGTAGATGCCGAGCAGCTCGCCCTTGCCCAGTACCCCGAGGCCCTCGCGGATCGCGGCCTGCCCCGCCTCCTTGCCGGAGCGGTCCACCGGGATCTGCCCGGCGCTGCGGAAGAAGAACGCGGTGAGCCGTCCCTTGACGCCGGGGCCGGTGAAGTACTCCGCCTTGGCGAGGAAGGTGATGCGACGTTTCAGCATCGCCGGCATCAGAAAGTGGTCCGAGAAGGACAGGTGGTTCCCGGCGACGATCGCGGGACCCTCCGCCGGGACGTTCTCCAGGCCTTCGCTCCGGGGCCGGAAGAAGAGTCTCAGCAGCGGGCCCAGCAGCACGTACTTGAGCAGGTGGTAGAACACGGCACGCCCCTCACTTCGGCAGGTCCGCTGCTGACCAGGTTTCCGCAGGTCAACGCGGGGATGGCGGTACTTGACCCACGTGCACCTGTAGTCATCTGTAACCATGTTCGGCAGGACTCATGCTGCCGCCTCGCCGAGTGGGCTGATGGCTCGTCAAGAGGAGCGGTTGCCCCGAGGCCGACGCGGCAGCGTCGTGTGCGCTGTCCGCCACGCGTGCGGCCGTGTCAGGGCATCGGGCGGGGTTCTCTCACTCCTCGCATCCCTCGATGTCGTCCTCGCAGCCCTCCACGTCGGCGGGGGCGACCGTGTTGAGCCGCCACAGCACGATGCCCTGGGTGTGCCGGCCCGAGGGGGAGATCCGGGTGGTGAAGCGGCTGCCGGCGGGGATGTTGAACCGGTCGGCCTCGCGGTCGCCGCACGTCACCTCCCACTCGCTTTCCGCGTCACCCCGGGCGAGGGTCAGCGTCAGCGTGAGGCCGGTGGGTGCCTGGCAGGCGATGTCGAAGGTGTGGGGCCGGTTCCCCTTCGGGGTGAAGGCCTTGTCCAGTCCCCGGGCGAGATCTTCCACCCCCTCGTCGACAGGCGAGGCATCGTCGGGTTCCACGGCGTTCAGGGCCCGGGTGGCGCGTCGTACGGCGTCTTCCCGGGGTGCCTTGCCTTCCCAGGAGGGGGCCGGAGCGGCGGTGGCCGTGCCCGAGGAGGCCGTGGCGCCGGGTTCGCTCGTCGTCTCCCGGTTCTTCTGCCACGTGCAGCCGGCGGTCAGGGCCGTGGCGGCGACGATGAGGGCGAGGCCCTGGCGTGCACGCATGGGACTCCAGTCGGTGGAAGGGGGTGCCGCCGCGCCCCGGCTCGGTCACAGGGCGCGAGGGTCAGACGGTGAGCCGGCAACCCGGGATGTGATGGGCCGTCCACGAGGGGAGGGTGGTGAGGGCTGGGTCGCTGGCCAGGTCGACAGTGAGGGTGTTGAGGCAGGCCTGGGCGTCGATGCAGGCGATGACCAGCCGGTCCATGGCGTCCAGGGCGGCGGCGGGGGTGTGGACGAAGGGGCCGCTGCCGAGCGGGGTCCACTGCGTCCGTACGGGGCTGCCGTCGAGGGGCTGGATGCAGAGACTGAGTCCGTGCTCGTCGCTGCGTTGAATCAAGGCGGCTTCCCCGGTGGCCAGTACGGCGTGGGCGAGGGGGCCGAAGCCGGGAGTGGTGGCAGCGATGTCGGGCTGCGTGTTCCACGTGCCGTTCGGATGGTGCTGACGGTGGGCGAGGATCCAACCCGTCCCGGGCTGCCGGGAGTACATCAGCAGGCGGCCGTCCGGCTGCTCGATGAGCGTCACGGGGGCGGCGGGCTGGGCGAGTTGGGTGCCGTAATCGCGCGCGAAGTCACCGTCAGGGGTGGTCTGGCACCAGCGCAGGACGCCCATGCCGCTTGTGCTGCTGGCGGCATAGATCTCGACGGTGCCGTTGCTTGTGGCGACGGCGGCGAGGCCTTCCAGAACACTGCCCTTGAGGTCCCTCCACGGCTCCCATCCCTTCCCGGTCAGGCTTCGGGAGCTGAGACCGCCACCGAAGTTGCGGACCACGACCTGCACGCTGTCGCCGGAGGAAACGATCACCGGCATGCCCAGGGCTCGACGGCGGGCTTCATGCTCCGCCGACGAGTTGTAGGGGCTGTGGAGGTCGGTCCAGGCTCCGAACTCGCCTGTCACGGGGTCCTGGGTGAGGTGCATGAGATTGCGCTGCTGCTGTTCGCGGGCGGGGCCCACCGCGGCTCTCATCCCGGTGAGGTGAACGCGGCCGGCGGCGTCGCGTGTCGCGTCGAGGCGAGCAGTGAAGCGCCCGCCGCCCGGCGACCGGCCGAGTGGTGCGGGCCCCGACCACCTGTCGCCGCCGGGCTCGTCCTGGGTCCACATGACCGGACGGCCGCCGAGCACGGCGAAGGCGGCGAGTCGTCCGTCAGCCAGCCGCTGGAGCCAGTTGGTACTGGTCTGCCAGCGGTAGTTCGTGCTCTGTCCGTAGAAGCGATTGTATGCGCGGTTGCCGAGTGGCTTGTCACCGCACAGGCCGGGGGGTTGCTCGCATGCATGACCGTCCTCGCCGCCGTAGACCGCAAGGTAGGAGAACTTGCGGGCGGCCTGCTGGGGGCTGAGGTTGCGGGGGCGCAGCTTGTTGCAGTACCCCACGTAACTCTCGACGGCCGCGGGTCGCTGTCGGCCGGTTCGCTCGTACTTCTCGAGTGCTGCCATGGCGAAGAGGGCTGCGGCTGTGTGGTCGGAGTTGTCGCAGTAGGTGACGCCGCCTGTCTTCCTGTCGATCACGGTCCATTGCGGATCGGGATCCATGACGCGAACGACGGCTGGGGCATACCGCTGCAGGATGTCGTGGAGTGTGCCGATGACGGCATCTCGGGTGAGCAGCTGCCCGTCGCATCGGGACGGGATGGGGCTGGACGCGGGGCGCAGTGTCGCGAGTGTCTTGCCGGTCTGCTGCCACAGCCCGAGAAGGTTCGTCCCCTGCGCGCCCTGGCCGGTGCGCAGGTTGAGGAAGACCAGGGTGATGCGGCCGTCGTCCAGGCTGTCGATCTCCGCCGTGACTCCATGGATCTTCACGACGGTGCGCTGCCACGGGGCCCGGCGGCTGCCGGTGACCATGGATGCGTAGGCGGCACGGATTCCGTGCTGGCGGGCGGCGGTATAGGCATGCGGATCAGGCGTGGCGGTCTTGCGGGCCGCATCGTCCATGGGGAGATTGATCCCGTCGGCTTCGCCCGTCGTCAGGTAGACGTTGACCTGGGGTACTCCGGAGTCCACGGATTGCCACAGATCCGGCGTCATGAAATACAGATCGTCGTCCGTGTGGGCACATATCTGTACGTGGGGCGCCGGCGCCGTGGGATCGTGCCGGCCCGGTAGCCCGACGGCGGAGAGGCGATTGAGCAGACGCATGGTGTGGAGAACTTTCTTGAACTGAGACGGAGGCCGGTGCGCACCGAACCGGGGAGGACATTGCGTGGACAGCGCGATCAGAGCTGAGCGAGGCCTCGTTTCAGGCGGCGTCCGAGAGGGCGTTCGACGTAGCGGTGCACCAGCCAGGCAAGAATCAGCATGGCTGCGGCCACCAGCAGGACCAACGCTCCGGACGGCGCACGGGGAGATCGGAGGCTGAACAGCTCCCGGCCGATGGTCTGATGAAGCAGATACACCGGATAGGTGAGGGCGCCTGCGCCGGTCAGCCATCGCCACGATATCCAGGAGAGTTTCGTGGTGGCCACGAGCGCCATGATCCCGAAACTCGCGGCAAGGATGACGATCACCGGCCATGACGGGACCCTGTGCCCGATGTAGGTGCCAGTGTTCTTCCAGGTGTTGAGCACGAAGGGGAGCGACGAGCCGAAGCACAGCAGAACCACGCCGGACAGCATCAGGTTGGGGCGAAAGCGGTGCATGAGATAGAACGCGATGCCGGCGATGAAGTACCAGCTGCTGTCCGGCATGATCAGCAGCCGCAACGGGTCGTTCACCGGGGCCCGCGCGTAGCTCGCACTGGCCACGGCCCAGATGCAGCAGAAGAGCAGCACACGGCGGTAGGTCAGTCCCCGCCAGGCGACGATCGCGAACAGCAGATAGAACCTCAGCTCCACGAAGAGCGTCCAGTAGGCGCCGTCGACGTGTTCGACACCGAGGGGCTCTTGCAGCATCGTCAGGTTGGTCAGAACATCGTTCCACGGCAGGGGGTGTGCGCCGCCGGGTATTACCGCGACCGTCACCGTGGTGGCGACGACCGCGAACCAGTAGGCCGGGTAGAGCCGCACCACGCGCGAGACGAAGAATTCCCGCAGTGACTTGCCCCAGCAGCTCATGCAGATGACAAATCCACTGATCAGAAAGAAGAGCTGAACTCCCATCCAGCCGTACGCGGCCACCGGGAAGGCCGAAGGGAATTGTGCCTTCAGGTCTGTGTGTCCGCCGCTGTCCCGGGCCAGGTAGTGATAGGACATCACGGCGACCGCGGCGATGAGCCGGAGTGCGTCCAGCAGACGTATCCGCTGGGGGCGGTCACCGCCCGGTGGGGAGTCCCTGTTCTCCTGCCGTGGTGAACTGCGCACGTGGCTGTCCCGATCAGGCATGGCTTTGTACACGTACGCGCTCACTTCCGCTCGAACCGTGACGGTACGGGGAAGTAGGCGTTGAGGAAGGCCCGCAGGACCCGGTCCTGTTCGTCGACGGGTACTTCCGCGTTCGGAGATTCACCGATGCAGAACACGCTGTGGCTGCGGGTGGCGAGCAGACGGCTCAGCCGGGTGTGGTGGTCGTACCGGCCGGCGTTGACGAACGAACAGGAGAGGGTGGAAGGCTGCGAACGCCCGGTCAGGTAGCTGTAATGGTGGTGGAGCGAGGAGGGGACGGACAGATCTGTCCTGGCCCGGAAGGCGCTGGAGGCGGTGGTGGCGAACTCCTCCGGATACCTCTCCTCGATCTCGGTGAGCACGCTGCGCCTGAGCGGGTGCGGCGTGTGCAGGAAGCCCTGGGTCGCGGTGCGCCGGAAGTCCCGCTGCAGCAAGGCCCGGTTGTTCTTGGCCGCGGCGAAGTAGCCCTCGTCCTGCGGGGACAGCGGCACGGGAGGTACGGCTGTGGGTGACCAGAACAAGCGGGTGTGACCGTTGCTGGTGAAGAATGCCTGGGGAGTGAGGGGCCGGCCCAGGAAGACGTCGTCGTTGAAGTAGAGGAAGTGCTCCGACAGGCCCTCGATGTGGTGCAGCTGGGTCTCGATGGCGTGCGAGTTGAACGTCGGCAGCCAGTCCGCCTTCGTGAAGATCTCACGGTGGCCGACGACTGTGACGCCGGGCTGGGACGTGTCCAGCCAGTGCGGGGTCTGGTCGTCGGTGACGATGTAGATGTTGCGGATCCACGGCGCGTACATGGCCAACGACCGCAGTGAGTAGCGGAGTTCGTCCCGGTTGCGGAAGCGGACATCACCGCTGTCCGCTTCCTCGTCGACGATACCTGCGGACTTCCTCGCCGCGTCTCGCTGTGCGCGCCACTCGGGGTCTGTGTCGTCGACCCATGTGTAGACGGCATCGATGGGGAAGTCGATGTCCCCCATGAGGTGGTCGGTGAACACCGCCGCGGTGGGATGGTCGCGCTCGCCGACACGCAGCTGCGCAGTGGGGTTCAGATCGGGCAGGCAGGGTCCGACCAGGGTGGATCCGCGAGGAGCCCTGCGCCAGCCGGGGAGTTCGTCGTCCTCCTCGTTCTCGGCCCAGAACTCGACCTGGCAGCCGTACGCGGGACCGTAGCGCAGCGTGCGGCTCTCGGTGGTCACCGGTTTGAAGACACGCAGGCCCATGACTTCCCCGACCGTGCGGAGCCGTTCGGCCAGCACGGCGCCGGGGGCCACGCCCTTGGGAGTGATCAGCTCGGCGTAGACGGGTTCGGCACGGAGTTCGGTGGCCAGGGCGTCGAGGACCTTCTCGCGGTGTTCGACCGCGACAGCGAGACGATGGGTCGGAGATCCGTCGCGCAGCATGAGGTAGGGGACGCGGTGCGCGGTGAACGCCTCGGCCACGATTTCGAGGTTCCACTCGGCCATGCGTGCTGCGGAGATGTCGTCTCGGACCTCGGCAAGACGGCCGGCGGTCCTGACGAGTTTCCCCGTGCGGTCCTGGGCCTGGAGCATGACCTCCCGGGCCTTCTGTTCGTCGGCGGAGGCCGCGAGTGTGCTGACGGGGGCGGCGATGTTGAAGTGGCGGCTTCCGCCGGCGGCGACCCGGCGGGCCATGCGGTCCGCGCGGTCGGCGGTACGGGAGGCCGTGGCCCGGCGCGCTCTCAGGCGGGTGAAGAGTTCCTCCCACTCGGCAGTGATGCGCTGCGCCGAGAACCTCTCCTGAACACCGGCACGGCCGGCCGCACCGTACGAGCGGCGCAGCGTGTCGTCGGCCATCAGCGTGGCCATCGCACGGGCCAGGGCCTCCTTGTCCGCCGCGGGGACGAGCAGGCCGTCGACTCCGTGGCGGATGATCTCTGCCGGTCCGGTGACGACGTCGTAGGCGACGACGGGCAGTCCGGCAGCCATCATCTCCAGCAGGACGAGCGGGAACGCCTCGTTGCGGGAGGGCAGCACGGCCATGCCCGCCTTGGCCCATTCGCTTGCCATCTGGCCGGAATGGCCGAGAAGTTGGACGCGGTCGTGCAGGTTCAGGCCGTCGATCATCCGGCGCAGACGAACCTCCTGCGGGCCGTCCCCGAAGATACGCATGGTCCATTCCGGGTGCTCGTCCGTAAGGGACCCGAAGGCCTCGATCGCGTGGTCGAGCTGCTTCTCGGGTGTCATACGGGCAGCCAGGACGATCGTCTTGTGCGTGAGGTCCGAACGGGGCCGGAAGCCGTCCGGAACGGCATTGGGTATGGCAGCCAGGACCGGTGCGGTCGCACCGAGGGAGTCGGCGAACCACTCGCTGGTGCGTTCGGTGAGGGAGACCAGCGCGTCGACGGCAGGCGCATACACCAGCAGGGGATCGCCGGTGACTCCGCGCAGCTGAGAGGCGCGATGTTCCTGATGGACGGTGATGACGTCCCAAGGCACCAGCTCCGCTGCGGCAACCATGAGAGCCGGAGTCGTGGTGATCAGGATGTCGGTGTCGACGGTGGAGAGTGCTGCCGTCATCTCGATGTCCGAGAGCCGGTCGAACGTGGGCTCCCAGTCCGGCTTGATGATCTCGCTGGGGAGCGAGGTGAGATAGCGGCACGTCCGCTCGTCGAGCGTGCTGGTGCGCACCGGCCGGCCGACGTGTCCGGTGCGGTCGACGAGATAGCGCCGGGGCACCCCGCGGCCGGCCTCGAAGAAGGGCTCCTCGCTGGTCTTGAAGACGCTGAGCACTTCCACGTCATGACTCCGGGCGAGGTGCGCGGCCTGGGTGTAGACGGCCATCTCCGTTCCGCCCATCCCGTCGGCCCAGGTGAGCAGAAAGGTGATCTTCATCGGGTGCTGTCCTCGAGTGTGGGAACGACTGTGCAACTCACCGCGGCCCATCCGGCTGCGGAGACGTGGGCGTGTACCCGCAGCAGCGTGCCGGTGGGCAGTGCGACGGTGCGGAACGGGGTTCGGAAGACTTTGCCGGGATACCTCACGTCGGTCAGTCGGCGGCCGATCCTGATCTTCGTGCGGCCGCACCGCAGACGCAGGTCCCACACATGCGTTGTCCTGCTTCCCCCGGGCATGGCGGACAGCGGTACGTCGAAGGTGAACCGGTCGCCCTGCCACTCGGGGTGGACGGGAACGACGGTGCCCCCTGCGCGCGATACCGCTTCGGCGGTGAACTGCGACGGTGGGAGACCGGCCGCGATCAAACGGCCGTGGACGGTGATGCGGTCCCACCGTGCGCTGAAGCCGGTCAGTTCGGCTTGCCGGCGGGGTCCGACGACCTTGAGCATCGCGCGACCGTCGATGGAGCGCACGACTCGAAACACCGTGCCGGAACCGGCACTCGGGCAGGACAGGAGCGTGGGACCGTCCGCAGCGGGTGCGGGCGGGGCCGTGACAGCGAACCGATCCGTGGCACCGGAGCGGTATGTGACGACGACGGTCAGCTGCCACAGCCCGTCCCCGACGCGGAGACCAGGCTGCTGCGGATCGTCGTGGCGCGGATGACACAGCGCGGTGGTCGTCGTCAGCAGAGTGGAGCCGTCCCACCGGCACTCCAGGTCCAGGGGAACGCTGAGTGACTCGCCGCGCTGTCGCACCTGCAGTAACGCTGCTTCGGGTTCGTCTTCACCAGCGGGACGAGGCACGGCCACGTTGAGCGTCCCCCCACCGAGAACCGAGAGGTGAATCGGGCGGAGCGCCGGTCGGCCACGTCCCGGACCACCGAAGGCGGGAACAGTTCGGATCTGTTCCACGCTGCGACGGGTCCGTCTCACTGTGCGGCGGGCGCGCGCCGCAACGGACACGGCGCGGGACAACAAGGCTTGGTTCATGGCACTCGGTCACCTCTGGTCGCGCTTGAGGGTGCAGCGTGGGAGTGGGCACACACTTGTTGGCCAACAGGACCGCTCCACGTCACCGTTCGTTCCCCATCGGGCTTGTGATCCCTGTTACTGCCGCGACAGTGAACCCGCCCATTCTTCATGGCCTCTTCACCCAGCAAAGGTCTCTGCACTGCCGGCGCTGTGATCCCGGCACACCTGGAATGGCCCGGGAAAGGGAAGGCACACCATGGACCCCACCACCGCTGAACAAGAAGTGGCGCAGGCGCGGACGCTACCTCGAAACACCCCGGTCGACTCCCCTTCCGCCAAAGGCCGCTCGGTCAACGCCGAAGGAGCCGCCCTTGTCAGGGCCTACCGAGCCTTAATGCCTCACCGGCTGCGGCGGGCCGTCGCGAGCCGTTTCTCTGCCGAGTCACGAAGAAAACTCAAGGCTGTGGTGAGCGGTGCGTCCCTCACGGCGGCGGTGCGCCTCTTGAGGCGGTCGGTGCTGGCGCTGCTGTGCCGTTCACGGATTGAGGCCTCCGGTGCCGTCGTGACATGGGCACACGGCCGTGCGCGCATCGCATTCAGGGAGCAGAACCTCGCGCCGCATGTGGCCCGGGCGGGCAACCTTTCCAGAGTGACAGCCGCACTCGAGCAATCGGGCATCGGCTACTTCTGCGTTCGAGGTCTGGAGCGGCACTCCACCGTCGTCGCGGTGCCTGTCGGTGAGCGGCGCCAGGCGGTGAACTCACTGCGGAAGCTGTGCGATGAGGTTCCGGGATATCTGGTGTGCGCGGAAGCCCGCGGCGATCGAATCTTTCCCGCCTACCGGGCACGCGGATGGCGGGCGGCCTCGAAAGCCTCGGCGCTGAGCCTGTTCTGGTTCCACAGCGAGCCCGGGGAGCGGCTGGTGCTGGGGCCCGAGCATGCGTGCGAGGTCGAGTTCTGGGACCCGGAAGACGGCATGCTCCGGGCACCGCGACGCAACGCCGTCACCGAATCCGTACCCCTTGACGAGCCCGTGGTGCGGACCCCCCTTTCCGATTTCACGGCCTCGGCCGGCCTGGGCGATCCCTCCGCCGCGACGGTGCGCACGCACAAGGCCTTCACGGCCCGGCTCCCGGGAGACGTCGCCTTTCCCGTGGATGCCGTGTACACCTGGGTCGATGGCAGTGATCCGGCGTGGCTGCGCCGTCGATCGGCGGTGTCGAGCGAGGGACATCATGAAGAGGCGGCCAACGCGGGCCGGTATGCCGACCACGACGAACTGCGTTACTCGCTCCGTTCGCTGTGCATGCACGCCCCGTGGATCCGCAACATCTACATCGTCACCGACGACCAGACGCCCCCCTGGCTGGACACCGCCCAGCCCGGCGTCACCGTGGTCAGTCACCGCGACATATTCAGCAGGCGCGAATACCTCCCCACGTTCAACTCGCATGCCATCGAAAGCCAGCTCCACCACATCGACGGCCTGTCCGAGCAATTCCTCTACTTCAACGACGACGTCTTCCTCGGGAACGAGGTCCTTCCCGAAGACTTCTTCCTGGCCAACGGCCTGAGCAAGTTCTTCCCCTCGCCCGCTCTGGTTCCGCTCGGCCCCCGCCTCAGTCAGGACGCACCGGTCTCCCTCGCGGGCAAGAACAACAGGGCCCTCGTTCAGAAGCGCTTCGGCACGTTGCTGGTGCAGAAGATGCGCCACGTCCCACACCCATTGCGGCGCACCATTCTCGATGAGATCGAGAAGGACTTCCCCGAACAGCACCAGCTGACGGCCAGCACCCGCTTCCGGGGTCCGGACGACCTGGCCGTGCCGTCGTCTCTGTACCACTACTACGCGTTCCACACGCAGCGGGCTCTGCCCTCGGAACTCTCCTACGCCTACATCGACGTGTCGTTGCCGAACTCGGCCAATCGACTGGATCAGTTGCTGCTGAACCGCGACAAGAAGGTGTTCTGCCTCAACGACACCTGCTCGACGGAAGCGGACTTCGACCGGTGCAACCGTCTCCTGGGATCCTTCCTCGACGCCTACTTCCCCGTGCCCAGCCGGTTCGAGAAGCAGTCCTGACCTGGACGCCCACAGTGCTTGCCGAGGCATGTGCTTCGGTGTTCGCGGAAGGACCGACTGTGCGTAACGGCGAGAGGGCGTCGGCCTCGCCCGGGGAAGGCGTGCGGCTCGGCCGCATCGGCCGTTACCCCGTGCGGTGGCACACGACCCTGCTGACCGTGTGGACGGCCGCCTGGTTCCTCGTGACCGAACGGCACGAGGCCGTCTCCTGGCATTATCTGAGAACCGGTGAGGAACTGCTGTTCAGCCAAGTGCCCGGTGGGGGCCTGGCACTGTACGCCGACCATCCGGAACTGCAGATCGGGCCGGTCAGTTTCGGGGTCGCGGCGTTGTTCGAGCCGTTCCCGGCGGCCCTGGGCGAGAACCTCGCCGAGGCGGTCATGTGCGTCCTGGGCCTGTACATGCTGGTCCTCATAGGCCGTACCGCGGCCGAGTACAACCTCGGCACCGGTGTGAACCACAGGCGTCTGCAGCAGCGCGTGCTGATCGCCGGGGCCGCGTTCATGCCCATGTGGGTGGAGGTCTCGGTGCGGTTCGCGCACCTGGACGACGTACTGGCGCTGTTCTTCACCACCCTGGCCTTACGTGCGCTGGTGCGCGGCAACGCCACCGCCGTGGGCGTGCTGCTGGCGCTGGCCGTGGACTCCAAACCGTGGGCGGTCGGCTTCCTGACGCTGCTGGCCGTGCTGCCCCGCCCGGTGCGGCTGCGCGCCGCCGCCTGGACGGTCGGCCTGGTGGCCGTCGCCTGGCTTCCCTTCTACCTCACCCACCTGGCGACCTTCCACGCCGCCCGGTTCACCATCCCGAACCACCCGGCCTCGGCCCTGCGCTGGTTCGGCGTCGACGCCCCGGCCACGCCCTGGTGGGACCGTCCCGCGCAGATGAGCCTCGGCATCGCCCTGGGCGCGCTCGCGGTCCGCAGGAACCGCTGGGCCGCCGTGGTGCTGCTGGCCGCCGACGCACGGATCATGCTGGACCCGAGCGTGTACACGTACTACAACGCGTCAGTGCTGCTGGGCACCCTCATCTGGGACTGCATCGGCCAGCGGCGCCTGGTGCCCTGGGTGAGCTGGACAGCGCTGGTCTCCCTCTACGGCAGCGCCCTGCTGGTCCCCTCCGACTCCGCCCAGGGTCTGATCCGGCTGGCCTTCGCGGTCGGTTCCGTGCTGTACGTCCTGTTCTGGCCCCAGCGCACGCCCCGCAACAGGCGCGGGTACCGGTCCGAGCCACCGGGGGCCCCGCCGTCCCTCCCGCGCTCGGCCGGCTCTTCGGTGCGCCCGTGGAAGAGCTGACGGGGCGGCAGAGCCGTCGCCGCCCCATGGCCTCAGCTCCCCGGGACGGCCGGCACGAGGCGACGGCGAAGACCTCGAGCCCCGAGGCCCGGCCGCTGTCATCGAAGGTGACGGGGGGCGCCGACGGCCGAGGGGACCACCTGGCGGGGACGGAGCCGTAACCGCCTCGCGCCTGCCTCGTGCCGCGCCCGGCTCGCGCCCACGACCGCTGCGCCGGCCGGGTGTGCCCGAACGGTGAGCCGCCGAACGTCGGCGACACCCGCCCCGTACGATGGCCCCGATGCACAGCACCCGACCCCACGACCCGCGCCCGCCCCGCCGGCGGCATCGCGCGTTGCTCGTGCTGACGGTGCTGGCCGGGCTGCTGGGCATGCACGCCCTGGCACCCGGCGGGGGTACGGGACACCCGGAGCACACCCGCTCCGCGCACGCGACCGTCGCCGTCGCCATCGCCGTCGACGCGCACGACGACTGTCCCGGCGGCGACGGTCACTGCGGCGGCCACCGCGCGCACCACGCCGACCCCACCTGTGCGTCCGGCGCGGTGAACGGTGGCCCGCAGCCGCCCGCCCTGCTCCCGGACCCCGTCGCCGCCCCCGTGCCGGCGCACCTCGCACGTTCCCGTACGGCCACGGCACCGGAAGGCGCGCGCGCCCCGCCCTCCCTGGCCGAACTCCAACTCCTGCGGATCTAGAGGCCGCCACGGCCCGGACGGCCCCCCTCCCGGCGGGGCGTCCGCGGCCGTGACCACGCGTGCCCGAAATCCGTCAGAGACCAGCAGGAGTTCCCACATGACCAGCCGTACCCCGACACGCCGTGCCGCCCTCGTCGCGGCCGCCGCGACCGCCGCCCTCCTCGTCCTGTCCGCCTGCGGCGGCGACAAGCCCGGCCACGGCAGCCACGGCAGCCACGGCACCACGGCCCCGAGCGCGTCCGCCCCCGCCACGGCCACCGCTCACAACGCCCAGGACGTCACCTTCGCGCAGGGCATGATCCCGCACCACCAGCAGGCCCTGGAGATGGCGCGGCTCGCCGCCGACCGGGCCTCCTCGGCCCGGGTGAAGGATCTCGCCGCCCGCATCGAGAAGGCACAGGACCCCGAGATCCGCACCATGACCGGCTGGCTCAGGGCCTGGGGCGAGCAGGTCCCCATGGCCGGCATGGACCACTCGGGCCACGCCGGCATGTCCGGGATGATGAGCGACGGTGACATGGCGGCCCTGGAGAAGGCCACCGGCAAGGCATTCGACACGAAGTTCCTGCGCCTGATGGTCGAACACCACCAGGGCGCCGTCGAGATGGCCGGCACCGAGCGCGACAAGGGCGCGTACGCGCCCGCCCGGCGCATGGCGGGCGCCATCGTCACCGCGCAGAACGCCGAGATCAAGGAGATGAAGCAGCTCCTCGGCACGAGCTGACGACGTGCGCGGGGGCCGGCGCCCACGGCACCGGCCCCCGCCCGCGGACCCTCAGACCAGCACCTTCTCCAGCGCGGCCAGCGCGGAACGCAGCTCCTGCGCCGTGATGGTCAGCGGGGGCGCCAGCCGGATCGTGGAGCCATGGGTGTCCTTGACCAGGACGCCCTCCCGCATGAGGCGCTCGCTGACCTCGCGACCGGTGCCGATCGCCGGGTCGACGTCGACGCCCGCCCACAGCCCACGGGAGCGGAAGCCGAGGACGCCCTTGCCGACCAGCTCGGTCAGCCCGTCCCGCAGGACCACGCCCAGCTCGGCGGCCCGGCGCTGGAACTCACCGGTCTCCAGCAGCCCGACCACGGCCGTGCCCACCGCGGCGGCGAGCGGGTTGCCGCCGAACGTCGAGCCGTGCTCGCCCGGGCGCAGCACGCCCAGCACCTCACGCCGGGCCACCACCGCCGACACCGGCACGATGCCGCCGCCGAGTGCCTTGCCGAGGAGCAGCACGTCCGGGACGACGTCCTCGTGCTCGACGGCGAGGGTACGGCCGGTGCGGCCGAGGCCCGACTGGATCTCGTCGGCGATGAACAGGCAGCCCTTGCGCCGGGTCAGCTCGCGCACCCCGGCGAGGTAGCCGTCGTCCGGGATGACCACGCCCGCCTCGCCCTGGATGGGCTCGATCAGCACCGCGGCGGTCGTGTCGTCGACCGCGGCCTCCAGCGCGGCCAGGTCGTTGTACGGCACGATCCGGAAGCCGGGCGTGAACGGGCCGAAGCCCGTCCGGGCCGTCTCGTCGGTGGAGAAGCTGACGATGGTCGTCGTCCGGCCGTGGAAGTTCTCCGCGGCGACGACGATCGTCGCCCGGTCGGCCGGGACGCCCTTCACGTCGTACGCCCACTTGCGGGCGACCTTGATGCCGCTCTCCACGGCCTCGGCGCCGGTGTTCATCGGCAGCACCATGTCCAGCCCGGTCAGCTCCGCGAGCCGCTCGGCGAACTCCGCCAGCCGGTCGTTGTGGAAGGCGCGGGAGGTGAGCGTCAGCAGGTCCAGCTGGCGGTGCGCGGCCTCGATCAGCGCCGGGTGCCGGTGGCCGAAGTTCAGCGCCGAGTACCCGGCGAGCATGTCGAGGTAGCGGTTGCCCTCGACGTCCTCCACCCAGGTGCCCTCGGCCTGCGCCACCACCACGGGCAGCGGGTGGTAGTTGTGGGCGAGAACGGGCTCCTCGGCACGGATCAGGTCGGTGGACGTACGCGTGCGCGCGGGTGCGGTCATCAGCGGATCTCCTGGGTGCAGCACTTGATGCCACCGCCGGCCTTGTGGAACTCCGACAGGTCGACGGGGACGGGGACATAGCCGTGGTCGGCGAGGCGTTCGGCGAGGGCCTCGGCGCGGGGGGCGATGAAGACGTTCCGGCCGTCGGAGACGGAGTTCAGGCCGAACGCCATCGCGTCCTCGCGGGTGGCGAGCACCGCGTCCGGGTACAGCCGCCGCAGCACCTCCCGGCTGCCCGCCGAGAACGCCTCCGGGTAGTAGCAGACGTTGTCGTCGTCCAGCACGAACAGCGCCGTGTCCAGGTGGTAGAAGTACGGGTCCACCAGGGTCAGGCCGATCACCGGGTGGCCGAGGAACTCCTGCGCCTCCCGGTGTGCCTCGCGGGTGGTGCGGAACCCGGTGCCGGCGAGCACGTACCGGCCCGTCCACACCAGGTCGCCCTCGCCCTCGGACACCGCCTCGGGGCGGTACACGTCGTAGCCCGCTCCCTTGAACCAGGTGTCGTAGTGCACCGACTCCGGGCGCCGCTCCGGGGCGTGGAAGAGCGAGCCGAAGACCCGGCCGCCGACCACGAACGCCGCGTTCGCGGAGAAGACCATGTCCGGCAGGCCGGGGACGGGCTCGACCGACTCGACGGTGTGACCGTGGGCGCGGTAGGCGCGGATCAGCGCCTGCCACTGCTCCCGGGCGAGATCCACGTCCACGGGCCGGTCGGGATGCATCCAGGGGTTGATCGCATACTGCACCGCGAAATGTCTGGGTTCACAGACGAGAAAGCGCCGAGGGCGCGGCACACGGCTTTCGGACACAGAGGGTTTCCTCCGGTTTCCTGTGTGTCACTGAGGGGTGACACCACGGTAAGAAGGGAGGAAGACGGACGACAAGAAAGAATGGCTGCGTGGATGCGCAGCATCGCTGCGCATTGATGGGAGAACACGCAGGAGTGCTGCGCATGACAGGCGTCATTCCGGTGCCGCGTGGGTGGCGCCGGCTTCCGGGCTTTCCGGGAGAAGGTGGGACAGCACCATCACGCTGATCGTCTTCCGGATGAACGGCTCGGCGCGAATACGCTCCAGCACCTCCTCGAAGTGCTCCACGTCCCGCGCCCGCACATGCAGCAGCGCGTCGGCGCCGCCGGTCACCGTCATGGCCGCCGTGATCTCCGGATGGTTGCGGACCACCTCCGCCAGGCGCCGGGGCGGGGCCGCGCCCTCGCAGTAGACCTCCACGTACGCCTCGGTGCGCCAGCCGAGCGCGGCGGGCTTCACGGTCGCCGTGAACCCGGTGATCACGCCGGTCTCCCGCAGGCGGTCCACCCGGCGCTTGACCGCTGTCGCGGACAGCCCGATCGCCGCCCCGATCTCGGCGAAGCTGGTCCGGGCGTTCGCCATCAGCGCGGTGATGATCTTGCGGTCGAGGTCGTCGAACGAGGGCGTCCTGCTGTTCATGCGGGCACTGTAGTCAGCGGCGGCCCCCGGGCGGCCTCAGGACTGGGTGACGACCATCGCGAGGGTCAGCAGGCCCAGCACCACCCAGCCGAACCACAGCCAGCCGTTGCTGCCGAGGGCGACCGTGTAGGCGGTCACGACGACGAGCCCGCCGACCGTGAGTGCCCCCATCGTCTTGGTGGAGCCGTTCGTGGAGCCGTTCGTGGAACCGGGCATCGCGACACCCTCCTCGTGGTCCGTCCATGACCATGGTGCCTCGGTTCCGGCCCGAGCGGCATACCGCGGACTCAGCTCTCCCGCGCGCTCAGCGAGGCCAGATAGGCGTTGTACGCCTCCAGCTCCTTGTCGCCGTCCCGGTCGGCGGCCCGGTCCTTGCGCCTCGCCTGGCGCTGCTCGGAGCCGTACCACTGGAACAGCAGAGCGATCAGCACCAGCACGGACGGGATCTCGCTGAACGCCCAGGCGATGCCGCCGGCCGCGCTCTGGTCGGACAGCGCCTCGATGCCGAGCGAGGCGGGCGGGTTCTCGAACGTCTCCACCATCGGCGTCGACGCCATCATCAGCGCGATGCCGAAGAACGCGTGGAAGGGCATGCCCGCGAACAGCTCCAGCATCCGCATCAGGTGACCCGGCCGGCGCGGACCCGGGTCCACGCCGATGATCGGCCAGAAGAACACCACACCGACCGCGAGGAAGTGCACCATCATCGCGAGGTGCCCGGCCTTCGACCCCATCAGGAAATCGAAGATCGGGGTGAAGTACAGGGCGTACAGGCTCGCGATGAACAGCGGGATGGTGAACGCCGGGTGGGTGATGATCCGCATGTACCGGCTGTGCAGCAGGGCCAGGAGCAGCTCGCGCGGGCCCTTGCGGCCCTTGCCGGCGGTCGGCAGCGCGCGCAGCGCCAGGGTGACCGGGCCGCCGAGCAGGATCAGGATCGGCGACAGCATGCTGATCACCATGTGCTGCACCATGTGCACGCTGAACATGACCATGCCGTAGTCGTTCAGCCTGGTGCACATCACCAGCCCGATGGTGAGCACGCCGATGACGTACGAGACGGTACGGCTCACCGGCCAGGCGTCCCCGCGCCGCCGCAGCCGTACGACCCCCCAGCCGTACAGACCGAGCCCCACCAGGCAGCCGACGAGGAAGAACGGGTCGGCGGACCACTCGAGCCCCCGCCCCAGCGTGAACGGCGGCAGATCCATGGTCATGCCGTGCCCGCTGTGATCCATCCGCCGGCTCCTGATTCGTGGGGGTTGTGCGAGTTGTCCGCCCCCAAGACTAGAACCGCCCCCGGTCACGTCTGCGACCGGGGGCGGCTGCGGCTGCGGCGAGCCTTCCTACAGCACGCACTCCGCCTCGTCGTACCGCTCGGCCGGCACCGTCTTCAGCGTCTCCACGGCCTCCGCCAGCGACACCATCACGATGTCGGTCCCGCGCAGCGCCGTCATCATGCCGAACTCACCCCGGTGCACGGCCTCCACCGCATGCCACCCGAACCGGGTCGCGAGCACCCGGTCGTACGCCGTCGGCGTGCCGCCCCGCTGCACATGCCCGAGGATCACCGGGCGCGCCTCCTTGCCCAGCCGATGCTCCAGCTCGACCGACAGCTGCCGCGCGATCCCCGCGAAGCGCTCGTGGCCGTAGATGTCCTTGCCGCCCTCGTCGAACTCCATGGAGCCCGGCCGCGGCTTGGCCCCCTCCGCGGCGACCACGATGGCGAACCGCTTGCCCGCCTCGAACCGCTCCCCGACCTTCCGCGTCAACTCGTCGATGTCGAAGGGGCGTTCCGGTACGACGACGGCGTGGGCGCCGGCCGCCATGCCGGAGTGCAGCGCGATCCAGCCGGTGTGGCGGCCCATGACCTCCACGATCAGCACGCGCTGGTGCGACTCGGCGGTCGTCTTCAGCCGGTCGAGCGCCTCCGTCGCCACGGTCACCGCGGTGTCGAAACCGAAGGTGACGTCCGTGACAGCGATGTCGTTGTCGATGGTCTTGGGCACGCCCACGATGGGCAGCCCGTTGTCCGACAGCAGCCGGGCCGCCTTCAGCGTGCCCTCGCCGCCGATCGGGATGATCGCGTCCAGACCGAGTTCCGCGACATGGCCCCTGGCCCGCTCCACGCCGTCCCGCAGGTGCTCCGGGCGGACCCGGGAGGAGCCGAGGATGGTGCCGCCGCGAGCCAGGATGCCGCCCACGGCGTCGAGGTCGAGCTTGAGATAGTCGCACTCCAGGAGGCCCTTCCAGCCGTCCCGGAAGCCGATGACCTCGTCGCCGTGGTCGGCGACGGCACGGTGCACGACGGACCGGATGACGGCGTTCAGGCCGGGGCAGTCGCCGCCGGACGTGAGGACACCAATGCGCATAGCCCGATTTACCTTCTCAACGTGGGCCGGTAAACCGGACCACGTTGTCCGGCGGATTCCCGGCCACCCTACCGGCGTGACCGGGTGGCTCCGTAGCGGGCGTCCGCCTGCTGGACGCGCCCGCACATGTGAGCGGACGGCCTGTCAGGCGGGCCCACGACGGAGCCTGCCGGAAGGTGCTTCAGGATGCCTTCAGCGCCACTGGAAGGACACTGGCGCGCGCCGCACCGCGCGGGCACGCGGGCTGCCGCGCAGCAGTGTTCACGCAGGCTGCTGCGCAGCTGTGTTCACGCAGGCTGCTGCGCAGCCGCGATGCGCTCGCTGCGGAGTGCCTCGTACCAGCGGTCGTCGGTCGGCGGCAGCGCGTTGACGTCGAGCGCGAGCTTGAGCAGCAGGTCCGCGATCTGGGGATTGCGGGCGAGGACCGGCCCGTGCATGTACGTACCGAAGACGGTCCCGTTGTACGCGCCCTCCGTGCCGTCCCCGGTGCCGTTGCCCTTGCCGATCTGCACCCGGGCGAAGGGCCGGGCGGTGGGACCGAGGTGGGTGACGCCCTGGTGGTTCTCGAAGCCCGTCAGCTGGGGCAGGCCCAGCTGCGGGTCGATGTCCGCGAGGACGTCGCCGACGCAGCGCTCACCCTCGCCGCGCACCGAGACCACGTCGAGCAGGCCGAGACCCGGCTCGCGCTGGCCGAGGTCGTTGATGAACTCGTGGCCGAGGATCTGGTAGCCGGCGCAGACGGAGAAGACGATCGCGCCGTTCTCCACCGCCCGGTGCAGATGCCCGTCACGGCGCAGCCGCTCGGCCGCGAGCCGCTGCGGACGGTCCTCGCCGCCGCCGATCAGGTAGATGTCGCCGGAGGTCGGGATCGGCTGGTCGCTGCGCACGTCGAGCCGGGCCACGTCCAGGCCGCGCTGGCGCGCCCGGCGCTCCACGACGAGCGCGTTGCCCTGGTCGCCGTAGGTGCTCAGCAGGTCCGGGTAGATCCACACCAGCCGCAGTTGGTTGTCACTCATGAGGTGATCGCCCTTCGAAGATCAGTTGCCGACGCGGCGGCGCAGGTCCTGGAACGCGGTGTAGTTCGCGATGACCTCGATCCGGCCGGGCGGGCACATCTGCACAGCCTGGTCGAGGTTCTCGCAGACCTGGAAGTGCTGGTTCGCGACCTCCAGACGGACGGCGAGGTCCAGCTTCCGGTCGCCGACGACGAAGATCGGGTGGCCGGTCAGCCGCGTGTAGTCGACGTCCCACAGCCAGGAGGTGTCGGTGCCGTCGGCCCCGCGCGCGTTCACGGACAGGATCACCGGGGCGGGCGGCGGGTCGATCAGGGAGAACGTCTCGAGCCAGCCGGCCGGGTTCTTGGCCAGCAGCAGGCGCAGGTCACGGCCCTGGAACTGGACGACGTCGTACCGTCCGGCCACGGCCTGCACCTGGTACATCCGCTCCAGGGCGACCTGCGGCGGCACCCCGAAGACGGCGGCGACGGCCGCGGAGGAGGCCGCGTTCGCCTTGTTGGCGCGGCCCGGCAGCTGCAGATGGATGGGCCAGGCGGACCCGTGCGGGTCGAGCACGTGGTCTCCGGACAGTGCCCAGGTCGGCGTCGGGCGGCGGAAGCCGCACTCGCCGCAGAACCAGTCGTCGCCCGGGCGCTGCATCACGCCACCGCAGGACGGGCAGGACCAGGCGTCGTCCTTCCACATCTGCCCGGCCGCGACCCAGATCACATTCGGGGAGGAGGACGCGGCCCACACCACGAGCGGGTCGTCGCAGTTGGCGACGACGACGGCCTTCGACCCGGCCAGACCCTCGCGCCAGTTCTCGGCGAGCATGCGGGTCTCCGCGGCGCGGTCCAGCTGGTCGCGGGAGAGGTTCAGCAGGGCGATGCACTTGGGGTCGGTGTCCCGGGCCACGCCGGCCAGGTACTTCTCGTCGACCTCGATGACACCGAACTTGGCGTCCGAGCCGCCCGCGAGCGCGGAGGTGATGCCGGCCGGCATGTTGGCGCCGAGCGCGTTCGAGACGACCGGACCGGCGGCGCGCAGCGCCTCGGCGATGAGCCGGGTGGTCGTGGTCTTGCCGTTGGTCGCCGAGACCAGGACCACGTCCAGGTTCTGGGCGAGCCGGGCGAGCAGGTCGGGGTCGAGTTTCAGCGCGACCCGGCCACCGATCACCGACCCGCTGCCGCGTCCTGCGGCGCGCGATGCCGCGGCTACCGCCTTGCCCGCGGTCACGGCCAGCTTGGCCCGCGGCGAGAGCGGGTCCGAGTTGCCTGCCATCAGTTCTCGATCCTCCTTGCGTACGCGCCGCGCCTGGGGCCATCCGGCAACGTGGGTGTGGACCTCAGCCTATCGAGATCCATTCGCACACCCGAATCCCGGGCCATGCCCGTGCGGCGGGTATGGGCTGAACGAACCGTACCCTTGCCGCTATGCGACACGGCTCGATCCCGGGCGCCCACGGGCGCGTCCGGCCCCTTTCCCTGCTCGGCGACCCCGTCCTGCACCAGCCCTGCCGGGAGGTCACGGACTTCGGCTCCGAATTGGCCGACCTGGTGGAGGACTTGTTCGCGACCATGTACGCGGCACAAGGGGTGGGCCTGGCCGCGAATCAGGTCGGGGTGCCTTTGCGGGTGTTCGTGTACGACTGTCCCGATGACGAGGACGTCCGTCACCTGGGCCACGTGGTGAACCCGCGCCTGGTCGAGAGCGACGGCGTGGTGATCCGCGGTCCGGAGGGCTGCCTGTCCCTGCCGGGCCTGGAGGCGGGGACGGAGCGCCACGACCACGCGGTGGTGGAGGGCGTCACGATGACGGGGGAGCCGGTCACCGTGCACGGCACGGGATTCTTCGCCAGGTGCCTGCTGCACGAGTGCGACCACCTGGAGGGCACGGTGTACGCCGATCACCTCACGGGCCTGCGGAAACGCAGGCTGACGAGGCAGGTCCGCCGGGCGTCCTGGCACCGGTGAGGGCAGTCGCCCCTGTCGTTGCGCCCCTCAGAACCCCGGACCGCCGATCTTGTCGCCGGCCGCCGCGAGGCGCCCCCACAGCAGATCGGCCAGGGAGCGCACCAACTCGGCCCGCGAGCACGGTCGCTCCCCGAGCCACCAGTCCCCGGCCGCGTGCATCATCCCGACGATCCCGTGTCCCCACACCCGGGCCAGTTGCTGACTGCCGGGCCCGAGGTCCACTCGCTCCTCGATGACCTGGGCCAGCTCCTCGCCCATCCGCCGAAGCAGCGGAGCCGAGTGCTTGCCGACGTCGAAGCCGTGGTCGCCTCCCGTGCTCCCCTCGGCCGGATGCATGAGGAACCGGTACACCTGGGGCCGCGCCTCGATCGCGGCGAGGTACGTGTCCAGCGTGGACTCGACCCGCTCCCGCCGATCGGCGGGAGCGTCCAGCGCCGCCCGCAGGGAGGCGAGCAGTGCGTCGGTGTGCCGCATGGCAAGCGCCGCGTAAAGTCCGCCCTTGTCGCCGAAGTGGCGGTAGAGGATGGGCTTCGTGATTCCCGCCTCCGCCGCGATCGCGTTCATCGACGCCTGCGGTCCGTCGCGCAGCACCACCCGGTCGGCGGCCTCCAGCAGCTCGCGCCGTCGGCGGTCGGCGGACCGCTGCTGATCGGTCCGCTGCGTGGTGTCCATGTGCTCTCCCCACCCGTGCTGATTCGGTGACGCCTGCGCAAACTAACACTGACGGTGCCCCTGACATCGAACGGGATGCCGAGGCGTCATCAGCGGTTGACATTCCTACCCGCCGGTAACACACTCGGGTTACCGCTAGTAACATCGCACGCCGCCGCTGGAGGGGACATGGCCGAGTTCACCATGGAGCTGAACGACGAACAGAAGGAAGTCCGGGACTGGCTCCATGGCTTCGCGGCGGACGTGATCCGCCCCGCGGCCGCCGAGTGGGACGAGCGCGAGGAGACGCCCTGGCCGGTCATCCAGGAGGCCGCGAAGGTCGGCATCTACTCCCTCGACTTCTATGCGCAGCAGTACTTCGACCCCACCGGCCTCGGTATCCCCATGGCCATGGAGGAGCTGTTCTGGGGCGACGCGGGCATCGCCCTCTCCATTGTGGGCACGGGCCTCGCCGCCGTGGGCGTTCTCGCCAACGGAACCGAGGAACAGATCGGCACCTGGATCCCGCAGATGTACGGCGACCAGAACGATGTCAAGGTGGCCGCGTTCTGCTCCTCCGAGCCCGACGCCGGCTCCGACGTGGCCTCCATGCGCACGCGCGCCGTGTACGACGAGGCCAAGGACGAGTGGGTGATCAACGGCACGAAGACCTGGGCGACCAACGGCGGCATCGCCAACGTCCACGTCGTCGTCGCCGTGGTCGACCCGGAGCTGGGCTCCAAGGGCCACGCGTCCTTCATCGTCCCCCCGGGCACGCCGGGCCTGGCGCAGGGACAGAAGTTCAAGAAGCACGGCATCCGCGCCTCGCACACCGCCGAGGTCGTCCTCGACAACGTCCGCGTCCCCGGTTCCTGCCTGCTCGGCGGCAAGGCGAAGCTGGACGAGCGGCTCGCCCGGGCCCGGGAGAAGGCGAAGGCCGCCGACGGGGAGCGCGTGAAGAACGCGGCGATGGCGACGTTCGAGGCGTCGCGGCCCGCCGTCGGGGCCATGGCGGTCGGCACCGCTCGGGCGGCCTATGAAGTCGCCCTCGACTACGCCAGGACCCGGGAGCAGTTCGGGCGGCCCATCATCGACAACCAGGGTGTCGCGTTCCAGCTGGCGGACATGCGGACGCAGATCGACGCGGCCCGGCTGCTCGTGTGGCGGGCGTCGTGGATGGCGATCAACGGCAAGCCGTTCACGGCGGCCGAGGGATCCATGTCGAAGCTGTTCGCCAGCGAGACGGCGAAGAAGGTGACCGCGCAGGCGATCCAGATCCTGGGCGGTAACGGGTACACCCGCGAGTACCCGGTCGAGCGGATGCACCGGGACAGCGCGATCTACACGATCTTCGAGGGGACGAGCGAGATCCAGCGGCTCGTCATCGCGCGGACCCTGGCCGGGATGCCCATCCGATAGCACCGCGGGGGGATCCTGCGCGATCCGGACCGCGAGCCCGTCGTGGCCGGTCGCGCAGTTCCCCGCGCCCCTCGACGGGGACGCTCAGCGGTGTCTCAGGGGGGTCAGTTGCTCGATGTCGTACTTCTCCCTCAGTGCCTCGATGGCTTCCTGGTCCGGTGGGCCGCCGTCACGCAGGATCTCCAGCAGTTCCTCGAAGTAGCGCTCGTGGTCCGGCGGCGGGCTCGCCTGGAAGAACATCTTCGCGGGCGTGCCCGTCGGGTTCGCGAACGCGTGCGGGCACCCGGGCGGCACGACGATCACCGTCCCCGGCGTCGCCCGCACCACCCTGCTGCCGGAACCCGACTCCCACTTCTGCCAGTTGTCGGGGGTCCGGACGCGGGGCTCGAAGGCGAGCACGTCCAGCTCGCCCTCGAGCACGTAGAACAACTCCTCGCTGCGCGTGTGCACATGGGCGCCCACGTCGAAGCCCGGCGGGACCTCCACCTCGAAGGTGGAGGCCATCCGCGAGTGGGCGCCGGTGACCTTGAACGTCACCCGCTGGGCGGCCGTCTCGACGACACGCCCGTGGCCCGGCGGTACGAGCAGCCCTTCGACCGGTGTCACTTCCTGGACCGGCGGATCCGCCCGGGCCGTCGCCACTCCTGGTGCCGAGGGCCCTTCGGGTACCGCCAGTCCTTCGGCCGTCGTCATCGCCCGCTCACCACGTCACGGGCAGGGCCTCGGGCCCGCGGATCAAGGCGCCCTTGCGGAAGCGCACCTGGTCCGGGGGCACGGCCAGCTTCAGCCCCGGGATCCGGTCCAGGAGGGCGTCCACCAACAGCTCCGACTCCAGCCGGGCGAGCTGGCCGCCCGGGCAGTAGTGCGGGCCGAAGCCGAACGCCACGTGCGGGTTCGGGCTGCGGGAGAAGTCGATGGTCTCCGGGTCCGGGAAGACGTCCGGGTCGCGGTTGGCGGCCAGGTAGGAGACGTAGACCGGATCGCCCGTCCGGATGCGGACCCCTCTGATCTCCACGTCCTCCCGGGCGATCCGGGACAGCCCGACCGCGTTGCGGTGCGGGATGTAGCGCAGGAGTTCGTCGATGGCCCTCGGGCGGATCGCCGGCGCGTCGCGCAACCGCTGCGCCAGCTCGGGGCGGGTCAGCAGCAGGTAGAACATCTGCCCGCTGTTGTTGGTGACCGCCTCGCCGCCGATCTGGAGCAGGACGGCGAGGCCGACGGCCTCCTCCCGCGTCACCTCGCCCCGGCCCACGGCGGCACCGAGCAGAGAGGCGACGTCCTCGGCCGTGCTGTCCCCGCGCCGCCCGATCAGGTCGGAGAAGTAGGCGCTCATCTCGCGCTTCGCCTTCTCGCTGACCTCCTTGCCGTGCGCGGAGGACAGGATCAGCTGGGTCCAGGTGTGCATCTCGTGCCGGTCATCGGCCGGGACGCCCATCAGCTCGCAGATCACCGCGACGGGGAACGGGCTGAGCACCGCACTTGTGAGATCGGCGGGCGGGCCGTCCCGGAGGAGTTCGTCGACCAGCTCGTCCAGCATGCCGCGCGCCTTGTCGCGGACACGCTCCACACCCTTCGCGGTGAAGGCGGCGGCCACCGAGCGGCGCAGCCGGGTGTGGTCGGGCGGGTCGAGGAAGCCGACCGCGCCCCGGTCGGGGATGAAGTGCGGGGCGAGCCTGGTGACCGGCTGCTCCATGACCGCCTCGCGGCTGAAGCGGGGGTCGTTGGTCACCATGCGCACGTCGTCGTACCGGGTGACCAGCCAGGCCCAGCCCTCGCCGTTGTGCAGCTGGATGCGGGTGACCGGTCCCTCGCGTATCAGCTCGGTCAGCACCGGGTCGAAGTCCGTCCCGGCCAGGTCCACCGCCGGCCACTGCCGGACCGGCGGCTGGACCTCGGTGAGCGTGTCGTCGGTCATCGCCCGTCTCCGTCCGAGGAGACCCAGCGGCCCACCGTCATCTCGGCGGTGATGCCGGGTCCGAAGCCGGCGAGCAGGCCACGCGCCCGGTCCTCCGCGCCGCCCTCGTCGAACAGCCGGCGCAGCGCGTCCAGCACGACGGCGCTGGCGATGTTGCCGTACTCGGTGAGCGTGGACCGGCTGAACCGGAACGCGTGCGGGTCGACCTGCAGGAACTTGCTGAGGTCGTCGAGTATTCGGGGACCGCCCGCGTGGATGATGTAGAAGTCCAGGTCGGACGCGTCCCAGCCGTGCGTGCCTGCCAGGTCCTTCAGCGCCGGTGCGAGCGGCTCCATGGTCGTCGGCACCCGCTTGTCCAGCAGGAAGTGGAAGCCGGTCGCCCGGACGTCGTAGGCGATCCAGTCCTCCGTCTTCGGGATCAGGTAGGAGCCGTTGCGCTCCAGCCGGACGCCCGTGCCGCCGCGTCCGCGCACCACGGCGGCGGCGATGCCGTCACCGAACAGGCCGTTGGAGAGCAGCGAGCCGACGCTGAGGTCGGTGGGCTGGTAGCACAGCGAGCAGAACTCGCAGGCCACGATGAGCGCGTTGGCGTTCGGGTAGGCCGAGCAGAAGTCGTGGGCCCGGTTGATCGCGGCGCCGCCGGCCGCGCAGCCCAGCTGGGCTATCGGGAGCTGACGGGTGGTGCTGTCGAAGTCCATCTCGTTGATCAGCCACGCCGTCAGCGAGGGCATCATGAAGCCCGTGCACGACACGTAGATGATCACGTCGATGTCGCTGGTGAGCAGCTCGGCGTCGTCGAGCGCGCGCTGGATCACCGCCGGGACCCGGGCCTTGGCCTCGGCCTCGTAGAGCTTGTTGCGCTCCTCGAAGCCCGGGTGCTTGAGGGTTTCCTCGATGGGCTGCACGATGTGCCGGGTCTTCACGCCCGTGTTCTCGATCAGCCGCAGGGCGAGTGCCAGTTGAGGGTGGTCCGCGTGGCGGGAGCGCGCCAGCTCCAGCGTCTCCTCCACCGTGATCACGTACTCCGGGACCGACACCGAGGGTCTGCACAAAGTCGCCATGAACCGTCCCTGCTTTCCGCGAGTGGTTCACCTCTGGGGTGCTCCACCCACGGTCACTCGGGAGGGCGACGATCTCGCGTTGGACTACTCCAAATCGGGGACCCCGGACCACGCCCACCGGGCGATTTCTGCGGCCGGACGAGGGAAAACGCCAGGACGACCGTTACGGCGCAGGGTCCTACGGCGCCCCGCTGCTGTGGGCGATGCACGCCACGTCGATACGATCCGCCAGCTTCGCCAGCTCGATGGTCAGGGCAGCGACCGTGTCCTCGTCCAGTCCCTGCTCCCCGGCCTCGACAAGATGCAGCCACCGCCCGCCCACGGTCCGCAACAACTTACTCACATCGGCCGCAGCGACCTGCAAGGTACCGCGGTCGTCGACGATCAGAGGCAGGGTCACTTCGCGGTTCACAAAAGGGGATGGTAGCCGCGCAGTGCTCACGCACCCTGCCAAACCGTGGTGATGTTGCAGAACTCGCGGATTCCGTGCCCGGACAGCTCACGCCCGTAGCCCGACCGCTTCACGCCGCCGAACGGGAGCGCCGGATGGGAGGCGGTCATCCCGTTGACGAACACGCCGCCCGCCTCCAGATCCCGAGCGAACCGCTCCACCTCGTTCTCGTCCCGCGTCCACACGTTCGAACTCAGTCCGAACAGCGAGTCGTTGGCGATCAGGACCGCCTCGTCCAGGTCGCCGGCCCGGTACAGCGTGGCGACCGGCCCGAACGCCTCCTCGCGGTGGATGCGCATCTCCCGGGTGATGCCGGCGAGCACGGTCGGCGGGTAGTACCAGCCGGGCCCGTCCGGCCGCTCCCCGCCGCACAGCACCTCGGCCCCGCTGCGCCGGGCGTCGTCGACCAGCTCCTCCAGATCCTTGCGCCCCCGCTCGCTGGAGAGCGGCCCGATCTCGGTGTCCTCCTCGAGCGGGTCGCCGGTCCTGAGGGCCCGCATGCCCGCGACGAACTTCTCCGCGAAGGCGTCGTAGACGTCGGTGTGCACGATGAACCGCTTGGCGGCGATGCAGGACTGCCCGTTGTTCTGCACCCGCGCGGTGACCGCGACCTGGGCCGCGCGGTCGAGGTCGGCGGAGGGCATCACGATGTAGGGGTCGCTCCCGCCCAGCTCCAGCACCGTCTTCTTCACCATCTCCCCGGCCGTGGAGGCGACCGCCCGGCCCGCGGGCTCGCTGCCCGTCAGGGTGGCCGCCTTCACCCGCTCGTCGCGCAGGATGTCGTCCACCGCGCCCGAGCCGATCAGGAGTGTCTGGAAACAGCCCTCCTGGAAACCCGCCCGGTGGAACAGGTCCTCCAAGTACAGGGCTGTCTGGGGGACGTTGGAGGCGTGCTTGAGCAGGCCCACGTTGCCGGCCATCAGCGCGGGCGCGGCGAACCGGATCACCTGCCAGAGGGGGAAGTTCCAGGGCATCACGGCGAGGACGGGCCCGAGCGGCCGGTAGCGGACCCGGACCCGGGAGGCGCCGGAGTCCCGCACGTCCGAGCCGGCCGGCTCCTCGTCGGCCAGCAGGCCCTCGGCGCGTTCCGCGTACCAGCGCATCGCCTTGGCACACTTCGCCGCCTCCGCCCGTGCCTGCTTGACCGGCTTGCCCATCTCCGTGGTCATGACCCTGCCGATCTCGTCCTGGTCCTGGTCCAGCAGATCGGCGGCCTGGTTCAGCAGCCGGGCGCGTTCGGTGAACGTGGTCGTCCGGTACGTGCGGAACGTGGCCTCGGCGAGCTGGAGCCGGCGTTCCAGCTCCTCCTCGCCCATGGGCTCGTACGTCTTGAGCGTCTCGCCGTTCGCCGGGTTCACCGTCGCGATGGGCATGGCTGACCTCCCTGGGAGCGGGCTTGCTTCGACCTTCGCGCGCGACCGCGCCCGTCGCAACGCGTGGGGCCCCGTTCAGCCCGAGTGCTCCGCCAGCCGGTCCAGAAACGCGGCCTGTGCCCGGACGATCACCTCGCCGGCCCGGTCCAGACCGAGCCACGCCACCCGGTCCAGCTCCGGGAACTCCTGCGTCCGGCCGGACCTCGGCGGCCACTCCATGGTGAAGGTCCCGGGGGTGATCGACTCCGGGTCGAGGTCCGCCTCGACCGCCCACGCCGTGACGATCTTGCCGTTGCTCTGCACGACCTCGCCGAGCGGCAGGGCCTCGCCGTCGGGGGGCGCGAGCCCCAGCTCCTCCTGGAACTCCCGCCGGGCCGCCTCCCAGGCCGGCTCGTCCGGCTCGTACTCGCCTTTCGGGACGGTCCACGCGCCCGCGTCCTTCTTCGCGAAGAACGGACCGCCCATGTGCCCGAGCAACACCTCCAGCCCTTCGTCGGTGTGCCGGAACAGCAACAGACCCGCGCTGCGCTTCGTCGCACGCACCGTCACGGCTCGACCTCCGGATGGGCCGCCAGCAGGGCCTCCACGGTATCCGCCTCCTCGGGCCGTTTGTCCTCGCGGTAGCGGACCACGCGGGCGAACCGGAGCGTGACACCGGCCGGGTAGCGGGAGGAGCGCTGCAGACCGTCGTAGGCGATCTCCACGACGAGTTCGGGGCGGACCCGGACCACCCAGCCGTCGTCCTCGACCGCCAGTTCCCGCAGCCGGTCGGTCTGCCAGGCGAGCATCGCGTCGGTCATGCCCTTGAAGGTCTTGCCGAGCATCGCGAAGCCGCCGTCGGGGGCGCGGGCGCCGAGGTGCAGGTTGGAGAGCTTGCCGGTGCGGCGGCCGTGCCCCCACTCGGCGGCCAGCACCACCAGGTCGAGGGTGTGGACGGGCTTGACCTTCAGCCAGGCGGCACCCCGCCGGCCCGCGCTGTAGGGCGCGTCCAGCGCCTTGACCACCACGCCCTCGTGGCCGCGGGCCAGGGTGTCGGCGAGGAACCGTTCCGCCTCCGGGATGTCCCGAGGCCCGGAGGCCACCGTGCGCCGGACCCGCATCGGCTCGGGCACCAGCCGTGCCAGCTCCCCGTGCCGCTCGGCGAAGGGCAGGTCGAGGAGGTCACGGCCGTCGACGGAGAGGGCGTCGAAGAAGACGGGGGAGACCGGGACCTCCCCCGCGGCCCTGGCCACGTCCGTGCGGGAGCCGACCCGGCCCGCCGTCTCCTGGAAGGAGCGGGGCCGCCCCGCGGCGTCGAAGGAGATCACCTCGCCGTCCAGGATGAAGCGCTCGCCGGGCAACTCCAGGGCGACGGCCGTCACTTCGGGCAGCCGGTCGGTGATGTCGTCCAGCGTGCGGGTGTGGATCCGCACGGTGTCGCCGTCCCGGTGGACCTGGACCCGGATGCCGTCCAGCTTCTCCTCCACCGCGCAGCCGCCCAGCTTCTCCACCGCCTCGGCGACCGAGGAGGCGCTGTGCGCCAGCATCGGGAGCACCGGGCGGCCCACGGTGAGCCGGAACCGGTCCAGCGACCCCGGTCCCTCGCCGAGCAGGGCCCGGGCCACCGCCTGCAGCGACCCGGCGAGCATCACCGCCCGCCGCACCTCCGCCGGGTCCGCGCCGGTCGCCCGGGCCAGCCCCTCCGTCGCGACCGCGTCCAGCGCGCCCTGCCGGACCTCTCCGGTGAGCAGGCCCAGCAGGAAGCGCTGTTCCGCCTCGGTGGCCGCGCCCATCAGCTCGCCGACGAGCCGGGACCGCTCCGCCTGGGAGCCGGGTCCGGCCACCTTGCCCAGCTCGGTGAGCCGGGCGTCGACCTCCCGGACGGTCAGGGAGGGCTCGGCCGCCGGCGGGACCGGCCGGCCGAGCACCTTCCAGCCGACGCCGATGCGGCCCTGCGGCAGCCGTCCGGCCAGATAGGGGATGACGATCGGCACGTCGTCCGCCTCCGCCTCCCGGAACAGCTCCGCGAGCAGTGCGGTCTTGCGGGACCGGGCCGCCGTGGCGGCCACCTCCCGGGACACCTGGGCGAGCCGGCTCAGCAGCATGCAGTCATGGTGCCCCAGCGCTCCGCCGGACGCACGGTGCCTCACCTGCCGGTACGCCGTGGCCGGTCGCACCCGCGCGGCGGTGGCCGCACGACGGACACGGACCCGCGCTCCTAGAGCTTGTCGAGGTCCGCCATCAGCAGCTCCCCGTTGATCGCGGCGCCCGCCCGGTAGCCCCGGCTGACCGCGTTCGCCACCTGCTCGGCGAACCCGCTCGCGTTGCCCGCCGCCCACAGCCCGGGCACGCTCGTCAGGCCCCGCTCGTCGATCACCGGGTAGGCGCCGAAGGGCGTCTCGGCGAGCTTCGCGCCCAGCCGGACCAGCAGGTCGTTGTGGGGCACGGCGCGCGGGGCCGCGTACAGCACCTCGCGGTCGTGGACCGTTCCGTCCGCGAGCCGGACCCCGGTGAGCCGGTCGTCGGCGACGACGAGTTCCGCGACCCGGCCGGGCACGACCGTGACCTGGGCGGCGGCCAGCCGGCGCAGGTCGTCGTCCGTCAGCTCGGACTCGTCCAGCTCGTGCAGGAAGAACCGCACGTCCTTCGACCACTGCGTGACCATCAGGGCCTGGTGCACGCCGAGCGGGGAGGTCGCGAGCACCCCCGTCGGCAGGTCCCGCGCCTCCCAGCCATGGCAGTACGGGCAGTGGACCACGTCCCGGCCGAACCGCTCGGCCAGCCCCGCGACCGGCGGCAGCTCGTCCCTCAGCCCGGTGGCGATCACCAGCTGCCGGGCCCGTACGGTCCGTCCGCCGGCCAGCTCCACCGTGAAGCCCGCGCCGTCCCTGCCCGCGTCCACGGCCCGGTCCCGGACCAGTTCCACCCCGTACCGGGCGATCTCCTCCCGCCCGACCGCCAGGAACTCGGCCGGGGACATGCCGTCCCGGCTCAGATAGCCCTGCATGTGCGCGGACGGCGCGTTGCGCGGCTCGCCCGCGTCGACGACCAGCGTGCGGCGCCGGGCCCGGCCCAGCACCAGGGCGGCGGACAGGCCCGCCGCGCCGCCTCCGACGACGACCACTTCACAGCTCTCGGTCATGGTGACCACCTCCGGCTCCCGACGGTCGCCGTGCCATGGCCGTATTGACAAACGAACTTGCCGAAATTGCAATACGGGCATGAGTACCGACAGAACCGACGACGTTCTCGCCGAGGTGGGCCCGCGACTGCGGCGCATGCGCAAGGAGCGGGAGGTGACCCTGGCCGCGCTGGCGGAGGCGACGGGCATCTCCGTGAGCACGCTCTCCCGGCTGGAGTCCGGCCTGCGCAGGCCCAGCCTCGAACTGCTGCTGCCGATCGCCCAGGCCCACCAGGTGCCGCTGGACGAACTGGTCGGTGCTCCGCCGGTCGGTGATCCGCGGGTGCGGGCCCAGCCCCTCCAGCGGTACGGCCGTACCTTCTGGCCGCTGACCCGCCAGCCCGGTGGCCTGCAGGCCTTCAAGGTCCTCGAACCGCAGCGCAGGCAGGAGCCGGAGCCGCGCTCCCACGAGGGCTACGAGTGGCTGTACGTGCTGGCGGGCCGGCTGCGGCTGGTCCTCGGCGAGCACGACGTGGTGCTGTCGGCGGGGGAGGCCGCCGAGTTCGACACACGCGTGCCGCACTGGTTCGGGTCGACGGGGGAGGGGCCGGTGGAGTTCCTCAGCCTGTTCGGGCCCCAGGGGGAGCGCATGCACGTACGGGCACGCCCGCGGAAACCGTGACGCACGGGATCGTGACGCACGGGATCGTGACGCACGGGATCGTGACGCACGGGTCATCGGAGGAGTGTTCCCTGATCGGCAAGCGACCGCTTAGTATGCCGTTGGACCCGGTCAGACGAAGCAGTCCCGTGGAGGCCCCCCATGCAGGCATGGCAAGTGCACGAGAACGGCGAGCCGAACCAGGTGATGCGCCTGGCGGAGGTGGAGCGGCCCACGCCCGGGGACGGCCAGGTGCTGCTGCGCGTGCGCGCCGCCAACATCAACTTCCCGGACGCGCTGATGTGCCGGGGCCAGTACCAGGTACGCCCGCCGCTGCCCTTCACACCGGGTGTGGAGATCTGCGGCGAGACCGAGGACGGCCGCCGGGTGATCGCCAACCCCGAGCTTCCGCACGGCGGTTTCGCCGAGTACGCCCTCGCCGACGCCCGCGCCCTGCTGCCCGCCCCCGAGGCGCTGGACGACGCGGAGGCCGCGGCGCTGCACATCGGCTACCAGACCGGCTGGTTCGGCCTGCACCGCCGCGCCCGCCTGGAAGCGGGGGAGACCCTGCTCGTGCACGCCGCCGCCGGTGGTGTCGGCAGCGCGGCCGTGCAGCTCGGCAAGGCGGCCGGGGCCACCGTGATCGGCGTGGTCGGCGGCGCGGAGAAGGCCGCCGTCGCCCGGGAGCTGGGCTGTGACGTGGTCGTGGACCGCCGCACCGAGGACGTGGTCGCGACCGTGAAGGAGGCCACCGGCGGCCGGGGCGCCGACGTGATCTACGACCCCGTCGGCGGCGAGGCCTACACTCAGTCCGCCAAGCTGGTCGCCTTCGAGGGCCGGATCATCGTCGTCGGCTTCGCCAGCGGCACCATCCCGAGCCCGGCGCTGAACCACGCCCTCGTGAAGAACTACTCGATCGCGGGCCTCCACTGGGGCCTGTACAACACCAAGAACCCCAAGCTGGTCCTCCAGTGCCACGAGCACCTCACCGAGCTGGCCGCGCGAGGTGCGATCAAACCGATGGTGAGTGAGCGGGTGCCGCTGGCCGGCGCCGCCGCGGCCGTGCAGCGGGTCGCCGACGGCGTGACCACCGGCCGCGTGGCCGTCGTCCCGGAGAAGGGAGCCGGCGCATGACCGACGCCGAGGAACTGCGCAGCCGTACACAGGAGTTGCTGGCAGCGCACCCGCCCGCCGAGACGGGCAGCCTGGAGTTCCTCCAGGCCCGCTTCGACGCCGGCCTGGCCTGGGTGCACTACCCGGAGGGTCTCGGTGGCCTGGGCGCCCCGCGCTCCCTCCAGGTCGTCGTGGACGCCGAGCTGGAGGCCGCGGGCGCGCCGGACAACGACCCCCGGCGCATCGGCATCGGCCTCGGCATGGCCGCACCGACCGTCCTGCGCTACGGCACCGAGGAGCAGAAGCGGCAGTATCTGCGCCCGCTGTGGACCGGCGAGGAAGTCTGGTGCCAGCTCTTCAGTGAGCCGGGCGCCGGTTCCGACCTGGCCGCCCTCGGCACCCGAGCCGTCCGGGAAGGGGACACCTGGGTCGTCAACGGGCAGAAGGTGTGGACGTCCAGCGCCCACCTCGCCCGCTGGGCCATCCTCATCGCCCGCACCGACCCGGACGTGCCCAAGCACCAGGGCATCACCTATTTCATCTGCGACATGACCGACCCCGGTGTCGAGGTCCGGCCGCTGCGCCAGATCACCGGCGAGGCCGAGTTCAACGAGGTCTTCCTCACCGACGTCCGCATCCCCGACTCCCGCCGCCTGGGCGAGGTCGGCGACGGCTGGCGCGTCGCGCAGACCACGCTGAACAACGAACGGGTCGCCATCGGCGGCATGCGGCTGCCCCGCGAGGGCGGCATGATCGGCCCGATCGCCGAGACCTGGCGGGAGCGCCCCGAACTGCGCACCCACGACCTGCATCAGCGGCTGCTGAAGCTCTGGGTCGAGGCCGAGGTCTCCCGCCTCACCGCCGAACGCCTGCGCCAGCAGCTCGTCGCGGGCCAGCCCGGCCCCGAGGGCGCCGGCATGAAGCTCGCCTTCGCCCGCCTCAACCAGGAGATCAGCGGCCTGGAGGTCGAACTCCGCGGCGAGGAAGGCCTGTTGTACGACGACTGGACCATGCGCCGGCCCGAGCTGGTCGACTTCACCGGCCGCGACGCCGGCTACCGCTACCTGCGCTCCAAGGGCAACAGCATCGAGGGCGGGACCACCGAGGTGCTGCTGAACATCGTCGCCGAGCGCGTGCTGGGCCTGCCCGCCGAGCCGCGCACCGACAAGGACGTCGCCTGGAAGGACCTGGCCCGATGAGCACACAGCCGGATCTCCTCTACTCCGAGGAGGAAGAGGCGCTGCGCGCCGCCGTCCGCGACCTGCTCACGGACCACTGCGCCGCAGCGGACGTCATCGCCCGCGGCGAGTCCGACGCCCCGCACGACCTCGCCCTGTGGAAGTCCCTCGCCGACGGCATGGGCCTCGCCGGCCTCCTGGTGCCCGAGGCGCAGGGCGGCCAGGGCGCGTCCCACCGCGAAGTCGGCGTCGTCCTGGAGGAGCTGGGCCGGGCGGTCGCCCCCGTGCCCTATCTCACCAGCGCCGTCGTGGCCACCGAGGCCGCCCTCGCCTGCGGCGACGAGCAGCTGCTGGGAGAGCTGGCCTCGGGGCGGACCATCGGCGCCCTCGCGGTCGGGCTGCACCGCGCTCCGGGCGCCGCCTTCACGGTCGTACGCGCCGAGAACGGCACCCTGCACGGCGAACTGGCCGGGATCGCGGACGCCGCCGTCGCCGACGTCCTGCTCGTCCCGGCCGACGACGGCGGCCTGTACGCCGTGACCGCCGACGCCGTGACGGTCACCCCGCAGATCTCCCTGGACCTGACCCGCCCGCTCGCCACGGTCACCCTCGCCGGTGCGGCCGGCCGCCGCATCGGCGACACCGAACCCGCCGTACACCGGGCCCTGCGCGCCGCCGCCGGACAGCTCGCCTCCGAGCAACTGGGCGTGGCCGAATGGGCGTTGACCGAGACGGTCCGGTACCTGAAGGACCGCAAGCAGTTCAACCGGCCGGTCGGCGGCTTCCAGTCGCTCAAGCACCGGCTCGCCCAGCTGTGGCTGGAGGTCGTGAACCTCCGGGCCGCCGCCCGCGCCGCCGCCGACGCGCTGGCCTCCGGCGAGGACACCGACGTCTCGGTCGCCGTCGCCCAGGCGTACGCGGCGCCCGTCGCCGTCCACGCCACCGAGGAGGCGGTGCAACTCCACGGCGGCATCGGCATGACCTGGGAGCACCCGGCCCACCTGTACCTGAAGCGGGCCAAGGCCGACTCGATCGCCTACGGCACCGCCGGCGCCCACCGCGAGGCGCTGGGCCGGCTGGTCGATCTCCAGGCACCCTGACACCCGAGCGTGAAGCCCGCCCCACCTGGGGCGGGCTTTTTCGTGTGCCTGCCGAGGCGAAGTGAACACAGAGCGGCGGTCCGGACAACTCCGCGCACGGCAGGGTCCGTTGAGTGCCTTGCGCACGCATACTCTCCCCGGTCCCATCAGCCCCAGGGAGGCAGCGCATGGCCCTCACCACCCGTCGCAGAGCCCTCACCACCCTCGGCGCCGCCCTCGCCGGCGCCGTCGTCCTGCCCGCCGCGCAGGCCCGGGCGGCCGGCGGCCACCGAGGCAGACGCCCGCTGTGGCACGCCCACGCCCACAACGACTACGCGCACCCGCGTCCCCTCCACGACGCGCTCGACCACCGCTTCGGCAGCGTCGAGGCCGACATCTTCCTCGTCGGCGACCAGCTCCTCATCGGCCACGACGCCACCGAGCTGGACCCGTCCCGCACCCTCGAATCCCTCTACCTCGACCCGCTCGCCGCCCAGGTGAAGGCCCACCACGGCTCGGTGTACCAGGGGTGGCGCCGGCCGTTGCAACTGCTCATCGACATCAAGACCGAGGGCGCGTCGACGTACCGGGAACTCGACCGCCACCTCAGGCGCCACCCGCACCTGTTCACGCGGTACGCGCACGGCCGCGTCCACCCCGGTCCGGTCACCGCCGTCGTCTCCGGCGACCGGGCGGCCCGTGCGCCGATGGAGGCGCAGACCGAGCGCCGCGCCTTCTACGACGGCCGGCTCAGCGACCTCGGCGGCCTTGCCCCCGCCTCCTTCGCCCCGCTGATCAGCGACAACTGGGCACTGAACTTCAGCTGGCAGGGCGAGGGGCCCTTCCCGGACGCGGAGCGGCAGAAGCTGCGCGGCATCACCGCCGCCGCCCATGCGCGCGGGCAGCAGATCCGTTTCTGGGCGACCCCGGACACGCCCGGCCCGGCCCGGGACGCCCTGTGGGCGGAGCTGCTCGCCGGGGGCGTCGACTACCTCAACACCGACGACCTCGCCGGCCTGGAGGCCTTCCTCGACGGCCGCCCCGCCGCGTAACACCACACGATCGGAGGACATGTCAGCCGCCCGGCGGAACCCTCCGCTACGCCACACTTGCGGCCGAACGCCGTTCACGGGGCGTGGCGGAGGAGGTTCCCGATGGCCGTTTCCATCTCTGTGGTGCTGCTGCTCCTGATCCTGGCCGTGGTCTTCATGCGCAACGGTGCGCTGAAGATCTCCCATGCCCTGGTCTGCGTGCTGCTCGGCTTCTATCTGGCCAGTACGAGCATGGCGCCCACCATCCACAGCGGGCTCACCGCTACCGCGGACCTGGTGAGCAGCCTGCGGCCGTGAGCACGCGGGGCCGGATCAGCCGACCGAGAAGACTCCGATGCCGTTCGGTACCGGGCGCTCGGCGCCGCCGCTCGGGTGGTTGCGGACCGTCACGGCGGTGTCGTCCTCGCCGCGGGTGACCAGCTCCGTCGAGCCGCCGCCGTCGAGGTTGAACGCGTCGGACGCCCCCAGCGTCCGCATGGTGTCCGCCTCCTCCGCGACGGTCATGCCGGTCCGGTAGGCCGCGGCCCCGTCCAGCGCCAGGATCAGCAGCTGCTGTCCGCCGCCCTTGAAACCCACGACCGTGCGCACCGCCGAGGTGACGTCGTCCAGGCCGGACAGCGGCGTGCCGCCGCGCAGGACGGGGAAGCCGCCGACCGCGAACGTGTACGGCGCCCCGGACGTGGCCGCCTCCAGGGTGTGGGTGACGGTCACCGGGTCACCGACGGAGAGCCCCCGCAGCTGCTGCGCGCCCTCCTCACGACCCAGCAGGACCGTGGTGTCCGCGGGGATGGAACCGCCGCCCGGCTCGTCGGACACGGAGACCACCCGGCCGCCCGTCACCTCGACCTCGTAGGTGTCGGTGCTGCACGGCGCCGCCCGCTGGGTGTCGGTGCCGCACACGGCGCGCTCCCGGGAGGCGCTGCCCCACTTCGCGGTGAAGGCGCCGACGGAGTCCACGGGGAGCGCGTACTGGTTGAGGCCCTCGAGGGGCAGCCGGCCCTCCGGCGTGTCGACGGCGCCGACGAGGGAGAGGCGGTCCAGGCGGGCCCGCCGGTCGGTGCCCACGCCGAAGACGTCCTCGGTGTTCGTGCCGGAGGGGAGCGCGGGCCCGAACCGCTGCCCCTTGGGCACCGCCGCCTTGAGCACCTGCCCGCCCGCGACGGCCGGTCCGACGGGCGCGCCGGTGGCCTCCACGCCCGGGTGCTGGGTCTCGGTGATGTTGAAGAAGTCACCGTTGACGCCCGCGATCGCCCCCGCCGAGTCCGCCAGCCGCGAGACGGTGGCCCGGGCCGCCACCGCACCCGGGTGGAGCAGGTCGACCCGGACATGCGGATTGCCCAGATCGATCGTGAGCAGATGCGCGTGTGCGGTGCCCGCGGCCGCGTCGACGTCGAACTGCCGGTAGGTGACGCCCGGCGCGATCCGCCGGCCCGCCGGTGCGGCCCCGGCCGGTGCCGCACCCGCCAGGGCCGCACCGGCCAGTACACCGAACGTCGTGACGACCGTGAGAACCGCTCTGCCCGCCGAACGCCTGCGAGGTCTGGTCACCGTGCCCCCTGATGTCTCGTCAACTCTCCCTGCATTCAAGGGCAGTGGACCAGAGAGTGGGGGCCGGCGGGCTGACTAGGCGTCGACTACGCGAGAACGGGTGAGAAAACGCACCCCCTCGGGTGCCTCCAGCGAGAAACCGCTGCCCCGTCCCGGTACGACGTCGACTATGAGCCGGGTGTGGCTCCACGCCTGGTACTGGCTCCGCGACATCCAGAAGGTGACGGGCTCCTCGACGCCCTCCACCGACAGCTCCGCCAGCAGCACGTCCGAGCCGCCGGTGCGGAACTCGCCGTCCGGGTAGCACATGGGCGCGCTGCCGTCGCAACAGCCGCCGGACTGGTGGAACATCAGCGGGCCGTGCTCGGCGCGCAGCCGGCGCAGCAGTTCCGCGGCCTGCGGGGTCAGTTCGACGCGGGGGACTTCCTCTTCCATGTCACCGTCCTGGAGAGCGGGGGCGCCGGACCCGGTCCAGTCTCACGGATGCTCACCAAGCCGTCCAGAACGCGTCGTTGCCCGCCTGTCGCACCGCACCGGGAGCGGAAGGCGCCGAAGAGGAGGCGCGCTGCGGTGCGGGACGCCCTCGGTGTGGGTGGTGACTTCGAGGTGCGGGTGGTCATCCGGTGGTGCCGGTGCGGCGGGTGAGCAGGGCGTACACCACCGCCGCCACCACCAGGCCGGCCGGCAGGGCCAGGTCGATGCCGTCGAGGGCGGCGGCCACGGGCCCCGTGTAGACCGTGTCGACGCACAGCGCGGAAGCCGTCACGCCCGCGCCGAGGGCCAGCGCCCCGGACCGGTTGACACCGCCCGCGTACCAGAAGGGGCCGGCGGGGGTCTCGTCGGCGAGGGCGAGCCCGTCGTAGCGGTTGCGGCGCAGCAGGATGTCGGTGGCGTACACGGCCGTGCTCGGACCGAGCAGGACCACGGTCAGCTGGAGCACGTCGCCGACGGTGTCGAGGAAGTCGGAGACGAGCAGGGCGTACAGGGTGAGGGAGACGGACACGGCGCCGTCGACGAGGACGCTGAGCGAGCGCCGGATGCGCAGGCCGACGGCCTGGAGGGCGAGACCGGCGCTGTAGGCGGTCAGCGCGTTGAGTGCGACGGTGCCGAGGACCAGCGCCAGCAGGAAGACCGGGCGGAACCAGCCGGGCAGCAGCCGCTGCAGCGAGGAGTCGGGGGCGCCCATGTCGACGGCGGTCGCGGCGCACGCGCCGAGTCCGCACACCACGATGCTCGGCACGAAGCCGCCGAGCGCCGTCCAGCCGGCCACCGCCTTCGCGGGCGTGGTGCGCGGCAGATAGCGGGAGAAGTCCGCGCTGGTGGTGTAGGACAGCGGACCCGAGGCGATCAGGGCGACGCCGGCCAGCAGGGTCGCCCACAGGGCGGAGCCGGTCAGCGGCCGCTCGGGGACGTATCCGAAGTCGGTGTGCCGCACCACCGCGACGGCCACCACGGCGAACACGGCCGTCAGGGCGAGGGTGATCGGGACGTAGAGCCGGACGATCGCGGAGTGGCCGTAGACGCTGATGGCGAGGGTGACCGCGGCGATGAGCACCACGACGACCGCCTTCACCACGGAGTTCAGCGGCAGACCGGTCCGGGCCACCAGGGAGAAGGCCGCGGTGGCCGCGGCGGCCAGGTTCAGCGCGAAGTAGCAGACGGAGATCATCCAGCCGGTCACCGCGTTGTTGACCCGGTTCCCGCGCACCCCGTAGACCGCCCGCGTGATGACCTCGCTGGGCGCACCCGCCGCCGGACCCGGGATCGCCAGTACCCCGGTGAGCAGCCAGAACAGATTGCCGACGACGATCACCGTCAGCGCCTGCCACAGGCTCAGGCCCATCAGCACGAGCGCGCCGCCCACCACCAGGCTCAGGTAGTTGACGTTCGCGGCGGCCCACACGGAGAACAGCTCGCGGGGCCGGCCCCGGCGCTCGGAGTCCGGGATGTGGTCGATGCCGTGGGCCTCGACGCCGCCGGCGCGCTCGGCCGCCCGGGACGCGGTGGCGTTCCCGTCGGCGGCCGTGGGCGGCGCGTCGGGGTACGGGTCGGGGAGCGTGGACGCCATGAGGCCCTCCGGAAGCGGTGGGGATCGGCCTGGTCGCTTATTGATCGCTTGACCAGTTGCTTATTGGTCGCACACTCAATAGCATCGCCGTCATGTCGTCAAGCGTTCAGCGCAAGCGGATCCGCAAGGACCCGGCCGCCCGGCGGGCGGAGATCGTCGGCGCGGCCGCAGCCGTCGCCCTGACCGAGGGCCTGGAGTGCGTCACCCTGCGCCGGATCGGCGAGGAACTCGACGTCCGCCCAGGGCTGATCAGCCACTACTTCCCCTCGGCCGAGGACCTCGTCGGCGAAGCGTTCGGCAGTGCCGCGACCGGGGAACTGGACCGTCTCCTGCCGGCCGAGCGACCCGAAGGCACCCCCACCCGGCACCTGGCCCGATTCCTCGCCCGCACCTCGGGAGAGGCGTACGACGCCCTCAGCCGGCTGTGGATCAACGCCCGCCACCTCAGCCGCTACCGGCCCGTGCTCCGCGACCGGGTCGCGCGGCAGGAGGCCGCCTGGCGCGGCCGGCTCGAGGACCTGATCCGGGCCGGCGTGGCCACCGGCGAGTTCGTCACGGACGACCCCGAGGCCACCACCCTCCAGATCCTCGTCGTCCTCGACGGTCTGGGCGCCCACGCCAACACCGCGACCCCGCGACGCCCCGCCTCGGTGATCCGCATGCCGGTCACGACCGCCGAACGGGAACTCGGCCTGCCGCCCGGCACGCTCGACCGATCCGCCGACTGACCCTACGTGCGGCGTCCCGGGCCGCTTCCGTTCCCGGCCGCTTCCGCTCCGGGCCGGGTCCGGTCCGGGGTCTGCGTCCGTGCCCGGGCCGCTCCGGGTCGGGTTCGTCCCGGGTCGGGTTCGTTCTGTGCCCGGGCGGCTCCGGGTCGGGTTCGTCCGGTGCCGGTCCGTCCCTGCTCGGCCGACCCGGCCGGCTGCTGGTCCGTCCCTGCTCGGCCGCCCCGGCCGGCTGCTGGTCCGTCCCTGCTCGGCCGCCCCGGCCCGCTGCCGGTCCGTCCCTGCCCGGCCGACCCGGCCCGCTGCCGTGCCGGAGCCCGCCCGTCCCGCATCGGCCGACCGGCACCGGCCGCCGCGTCCCGGCACCGCCCGCCGCGCCGGCCGGTCGGCGCTGCCCGTCCCGTCTCGCACCGTCTCGCCCGTCCCGTCTCTCCCCGTTCCGAAGGAGCCCCCGTGCCCGCCGACCTCGTCCTGCTCTCCGCCCGGCTGCTCGACCCCGGCACGGGCCGGTTCCTGCCGCACACCGCGCTCGTCGCGGAGGAGGGGCGGATCAGCTTCCTCGGCGACGACCGGGCGGCCCGAGCCCTCGCCGGACCCGGCAGCACGGTCGTGGACCTGCGCCGAGCGGTGGTCACCGCGGGCTTCACCGACGGCCATCTGCACCCCGTGTCCGGCGCCGAACGCACCATGGGCGTCGACCTGTCCGCCTGCCGCGACCTGGACGCCGTACGGACCGCGCTCGCCGAGGCCGCCCAAGCCCTCCGGCCGGGCGCCTGGCTGCGCGGCTGGGGCCTCGACCCCAACGCCTTCGGCACGGCCCCCGTCGGCAACGCCGCCCTCGGACCCGTCCTCGACGGCATCCCCGCCCTCGTCGACCTGTTCGACGCACACTCGCTGCTGGCCAGCGAACGGGCGCTGGAACTGGCCGGCATCGACGGACCGCGCACCTTCGACCAGGGCTCGGAGATCGTCTGCGACGCCGAGGGCCGGCCCACCGGCCTGCTGCTGGAGGACGCCGCCTGCGAACTCGTCGAGGCCGTCGCCCCCCGGCCCACCGGGGCCGAGACACGGACCCGTACCGCCCAGGTGCTGAGCGCCATGGCCGCGTCCGGCCTCACCGGCGGCCATGCCATGGACGCGAACGGGGACAGCCTCACCGTCTACGCCGCCCTGGAGGCCGAGGACGCCCTGCCGCTGCGGCTGCGGATCGCCCCCTGGTGCCGGCCCGAGGCGGACGACGCCGCCGTCGCCGGCCTCGTCCGGCAGCAGGGCACCGGGGGCACGCTGTGGCGGGTGGCCGGCGTGAAGCTGTTCATGGACGGCACCATCGACAACGGCACCGCCTGGCTCGAGACCCCCGACTGCCACGGCGAGTCGGGTCACGCCCACTGGCCCGACCCGCAGCGCTACACCCAGGTGATCGGCACCCTCCACCGTGCCGGTGTGCCCACGGCCACCCACGCGATCGGTGACGCGGCGGTGCGCCATGTCCTCTACTCCGTCGAGAAGGCGCAGACGGACGGCCCGGGAGCCGTACGCCATCGCGTCGAGCACATCGAGACCGTTCCCGACGACACCGTACGGCGCTTCGCGACGCTCGGGGTGGCGGCCTCCATGCAGCCCACCCACTGCTGCGAGTTCACCCGGGCGGACCACACCGACAACTGGTCGCGCCGGCTCGGCGAGGAGCGGGCCGGGCGGGCGTTCCGCTGCCGTGACCTGTGGGAGGCCGGAGCGCGGGTCGTGCTCGGTTCCGACTGGCCCATCGCCCCCTACCCGCCGCTCCAGGTCATGGCCGGCGCCCGGCACCGCCGCCCGGCCGACCTCTCCCTGCCCCCGCACGGCCCCGGCCAGGCGCTCACCGCCCTGCAGGCGCTCCAGGGCATGACCGTGAACGCCGCCTGGGCCGCGGGGGAGGAGCAGCACGCCGGCCGGCTCGCCGTCGGCCACCGCGCCGACCTCACGGTCCTGGCCGACGACCCGCTGGCCGTGGCCGACACCGACCTGGCCGAGCTGCCGGTCGTGCTCACGGTGGTGGGGGGACGGGTGACGCACCGGGCAGCCGACCTGTAGCGCCTGCTCCGATCCGGGGGAGCCGGCCGGCTCAGGGTGAGGACCGGCGGCGTTCGCGGCGCGCGCGCCGGGCCTCGACGAGCAGGGGCAGCAGCGACAGGACGACGACCACGGTGACCAGCGGCAGCAGATAGTCGTCGATGTGCGGGAAGGAGGCGCCGAGGGTGTAACCGGCGAGGACCAGCGTCTGCGACCACAGGACACCGCCCACGACCTGCCAGCAGGTGAAGGGCCGCCGCGGCACCCCGAGCGCACCGGCCACCGGGTGCAGGACCGTCCGCAGCACCGGCACGAACCGGCCGATCACCAGCGCCTTGCCGTAGCCGTACCGGGCCAGCAGCTCCTCCGCCCGCGCCGCCGCGTCCTTCACCCGCCGGCGGGAGGTGCGTGCCAGCAGGGCCCGCCCGCCGTGCTGCCCGATCAGGTACCCCACCTGGCCACCGGCCACCGCTCCGACGGCCGCGCACACCAGCACCTGCCACAGCGACAGCCGCGGCGCCTGGCCGGCGGTCCCCGCACACAGCACACCGGCCGGGAACAGCAGCGTGTCACCGGGCAGGAAGAAGCCGACGACCAGCAGACCCGACTCCGCGAAGATCACCACCAGGACGCCCAGGGCGCCGAAGGCGGCCAGCACCGAGGCGCTGTCCAACGGATTGACGGCGATCACGGGCCGAGCCTCCTGGCCTCCTCGCTGAGCTACCAGTATGGATCCGTTCTCCGTACGGTGCCGGAGGCGCCCCCCGGGGCGGATGCGCCGCTAGGGTCTCCGCCGGCGGCCCGGCGCCCGTGACGCCGGCTTGGCCTCCTCGGGTCCGGGGCCCGCCTCCTCGGAGTCGAGGATGTGATCGCCGTACAGGTCCCGCAGCCAGTTGCTCTGGTAGACGGTGTCGAGGTAGCGCTCGCCGAGGTCCGGTGCGATGGCCACCGCGGTGAGGCCGCGTGTGTCGTGCCGGGACAGCCAGTCCGTCGCGCCGCTGACCACCGTCCCGGTGGAGCCGCCGAACAGGAAGCCACGGCGGGCCATGCGGTGGCACATGCGGATGGTGTCGGCCTCCTCCACCCGGATCACCTCGTCCACGAAGGACTCGTCGAGCAGCGGCGGACGCATGCTCATGCCCAGGCCGGGGATCATCCGCCGGCCGGGCTCACCACCGAAGGCCACCGAACCCACGGCGTCCACGGCGACGATCCGCACCGGCCGGTTCCACTGCCGGAAGTAGCGTGCGCACCCCATCAGGGTTCCGGTGGTGCCCGCCCCGACGAAGAGGACGTCCAGTTCCGGGAACCGGCCGGCGATCTCCGGGCCCGTCGTGCGGTAGTGCGCCCGCCAGTTGCCCGCGTTGGTGTACTGGCTGAGCCATACGTACCGGTCGTCGGACGCGCACAGCGACTGGACGTACTCGATCCGCGTGCCCAGGAAGCCGCCGTTGGAGTCCTGGTCGGCGACGACATGCACTTCGCTGCCGAGCGCCTCCATGAGCAGCCGGGTCGACAGGTTGCAACGGGAGTCCGTCACACACAGGAACCGGTAGCCCTTGCTGGCGGCGATCATGCTGAGCGCCACGCCCAGGTTTCCGGACGAGGACTCGACGAGGATGGAATCCGGCTTCAGGACTCCCTCGCGCTCGGCCGACTCCACCATCTCGTTCGCGGCCTTCAGCTTGATGGAGCCGGCGAAGTTGAAGCCTTCGCACTTCAGGTAGAGCGGATGTCCGCAGATCGACTCGAGGTCGACGAACAGCTGGCCTTCGTTGAAGGCGTAGGGAGCCGAGATGACAGGCACGACGGGCCTCCTGGTGCCGGACAGAGGACAACGGCTTCAGCCGTACCGGCGCAGTTCGTGGAAGAAGTCGTCGATGAGGCGGAGCTGTCCCGCCCGGGCTACTTCGTCGTAGACGTACTTTCCGACGGCGAGATCCAGGACGCCGAGCCCGAAGGGAGAGAAGATCACCGGCCGGTCGGTCGGCGGTGCTGCCCGTCCGAGCATCACGTCGTTGAGGGTGCCGTTCAGGAAGTCGCGGTTGCCGGTGAGCTGTTCGACCAGATGAGGGGAGGTGTCGGCTTTCAGGCAGTGCTCGACGTCGTCGACGAAATTGGCCGAGCCGAGCAGGATCTCCGGCGCGAGGTCCCGCAAGGACACATGCAGGACCAGGGGATTGTGGTCGAACCAGGCCGGGGTGGTGACATGGGGCCGGCCTGCGACGGTGGCGAAGACCACGAGGTCGCTGGAGCGGATGAGGTTCTCGGCGCTGTCGTGGAGGGTGACCGGTTCGGTGGCGCCGGCATGCCGCAGATAGCCGCAGAAGCCTTCGGCGCTGTCGGCGGACACGTCGTGCACGCCGATCGCTTCGAAGTCCCAGCCCGTGCGGGCCAGGAACGTGTGGATGTACCGGGCGATCAGGCCCGTACCGACGAATCCGACGCGACGGGGGCGGGGCCGGTCCCGGCTGAGCCAGTCGGCCGCCAGCGCGGCGGACGCCGCGGTCCTGGTCGCGCTGATGACGGAACTCTCCAGACAGGCGAACGGGTAGCCCGTGTCGTGGTCGTTGAGGATGAGCACCGCCGAGGCCCGCGGCAGCCCGGCGCTCACGTTCTCCGGAAAGCTGGAGATCCACTTCAGGCCGTCCACGGGGGCGGACCCGCCGATGGACGCCGGAAGCGCGATGATCCGCGCCGTGGGCCGGTCGGTGAAGCGCAGGAAGTACGACGGCGGGTTCACCGAGTCCCCGGCGCCGTGCAGCCGGTAGGTGGCCTCGACCAGCCGCACGAGCTGTTTCTCGGCCCCGTTCAGTGCCCTTTGCACCTGCTCCCCGGAGATCACCGCGAACGTCGGCGCCGGGGCCGCGCCGGGCACGGCCGCCTGCGAGGTGGTGGACAGCACGTCGGTCATCGCTCGCTCGCCTCCGGGGTGGGGCAGTGGTCGGCCAGGCGGCGGGGCTCACCCATGCCCACCAGCACCTGCCGCTCTCCGCTGAAGGGCTCCCTGCTGTGCGCGGTGCCGATGTTGTCCACGAGCAGCAGATCACCGGCCTGCCAGGGCTCGCGCCGGGTGTGCGCCTCGTAGGTCGTGTTGAGCAGCTGGACGACGTCCTCGCCGATCGGGGTGCCGTCCCCGTAGCGGGTGTTGAACGGCAGCCCGTCCTCGCCGTACTCGTCCACCAGGTACTCGCGCACCTCCGGGGCCAGCGTCCACTCGTTGAGGAAGGCGATCTGGTTGAACCAGCAGCGCTTGCCGGTGAGCGGATGCCGGACGACGGCGCTGCGGCGCTGCTCGGTGTGCAGCGACCCGTCGGCCTGCCAGGCGAAGTCGATGGCGTGGTCCCGGCAGTAGCGCTCGATCTCGGCGCGGTCGTCCGTGCCGAACGACTCCGCCAGGGACGCCCCGATCTCGTCGTTGTAGGTGCGGGTCAGCAGCCAGCCCTCCCGCTCGAACCGCTGCGTCAGCCCGGTGGGCAGGGCCTGCAGTACCTGTTCGGCGTCGGCCACGGCCGTCGCCCCGCCCTGCTCGGGCGCGGTCAGGCACGCGAACAGCATCAGGCCGGGCACCTCCAGCGGGTAGCTCAGCTCGTGGTGCATGCACATCGGCTGGTTGTCCGGCCAGGGCGTGGAGGAGTACAGACCCGGGCCATGGGCCTCACGGGGGGCGAAGGCCTCCCGCTCCGTCATGAGCGGTCCGGCCAGCCGGGTGAAGACGGCGCCGACCTGGTCCGCGTCCCGCAGGCGCAGACCGCGGACGAGCAGCGCCCCGTGCTCGGCGACCTGCGCGCGCAGCGCCTCGCGGTACTCGGCCGCCCAGCTGGAGGCGTCACCGGGCGGATCGACCCGCAGCAGCGCGGGTCCGTCTGGCCGCGGCTCCACATCGAGCGGGGGTGCCAGGGATGAGAACGACATCTCGGTTTCCTTTCGGTGGCCCGTCGGGAAGTCCACGGGCTCAGGAGGAGGCCAGCGGCAGGACGGCACTCAGCACCGCCTGCGCCGCCTCGGCCGGACGGGTGCGGGGGAAGTAGTGGCCGCCGTCGGCCAGCTCGTGCAGATCGACGTGCTCGGCCATGAGCAGCCAGTCCCGGTACTGGTGGGCGTATCCGGCCGTGTGCGGGTCGTCGGCGGCGACCACCACCGTGACCGGCACCGAGAGCTTCACCGGCGGCGGGACGTCCAGGGCGGCGCGGAAGTAGCGATGTGCGCGGACACAGTCGTGCCGGTAGGCGGCACCGATGTGCTCGGCGTGCCGCGCGTTCAGTTCGGCGAGTTCCGGATAGCCGCTGTCCGCGGTCAGCCGCGCCGCGATCTCGGCGTCGCTCCGGCTCGTCAGTTCACCGGCGGCCGCGCTCCGGTAGGCGGCGGTGCCGAGCAGTTGCGCACCGAGGAACACCCGCGTCGGGGACACGCCTCGCTCCTGGAGCCTGCGGGCCGTCTCCAGGGCGGCCGCCGCCCCCGAGGAGTGGCCCCACAGCATGACCCGGGTGAGACCGCGCGCGGCGATCTCGGCGGCGACGCGCTCGGCGACCTGCTCGATCGACGCCAACGGCTCCTGGTGCCCGGCCAGATCGTGACCGGGCAGGTCCACCGCGAGGACCGTCAGGCCGCTGCCTGCCAGCGCGCTCGCCATCGGCTGGTAGTTGACCGCGTTGCCGCCCGCGTAGGGGAAGCACACCAGCGCGCACTCCGGCGGGCCGGCCGGCTCCGCCAGGGGCTGGAGCAGTTCCGCGTGCCGGCGTGCCGTGCCGTCGAGGAGGGCGGCCAGGTCGGCGAGCACCGGGTGCCGGGTGATGTCCTTGAGGGACACCGTCCGGTTCAGCGCGAGGCTGAGCTTGACCGCCGTCAGGGAGGTGCCCCCGGAGTCGAAGAAGTGGTCCGTCCGGCCGACCTGGTGCTCGGGGACGCCCAGCACCCCGGCCCACGCCGCCGCCACCCTTCGCTCGGCGGGGCTGAGCGGGCCGGCGTCCTCCTCGCCCGGCACGTCCCTGTCGGTGGTCGGCGGGGTCTGTTCGGCGAGGGCGGTCAGGGCCTTTCTGTCGGTCTTGCCGTTGGCGGTCAGCGGCAGGCTGTCCTGCCAGTGGAAGGCCGAGGGGACCATGTAGGCGGGCAGCACCGCGCCGAGCGCCTCGCGCAGCACCTCGGGCCGGTGCCGCCGGCCCGAGTAGAAGGCGATCAGATGCCTGTTCCCGCCGGCCAGCTCGGCGACGACCACCGCACCGTCGCGCACGCCGTCCACCCGCAGCAGGGAGTTCTCGATCTCGCCGATCTCGATCCTGAAGCCGCGGATCTTGACCTGGTTGTCCCGCCGCCCGAGGAACTCCAGCTTGCCGCCGGGGTGCCAGCGCCCCCAGTCACCGCCCAGGTAGAGCCGCTCACCCGGCCGGTACGGGTCCGTCCGGTAGGCCTCTCGGGTGCGCTCGGGATCGTTGACGTAACCGCGGCCCACGCAGACCCCCGAGAACGCGATCAGGCCCGGCGCGCCCAGCGGTACCAGCGACAGTTGCTCGTCCATGACGTGGACGCGCACGTTGCCGACCGCGCGCCCCAGCAGTACGCGCTCGGGCACCCCGTCCATGACCTCGTGGTTGGTGTCGTCCGACGTCTCCGTCAGGCCGTAGGCGTTGACCAGCTTGATGCCGGGCTGGATCGTGAACCAGCGCTGCACCAGCTCCCGCTTCAGCGCCTCACCGGTCACCGACACACACCGCAGGTCCGGCAGCTCCCGGGGGTGCTGTTCCAGGTACGAGACCACGACCTCCAGATAGGAGGGCACGACCTGCGCCACGCCGACCCGGCCGCTCACCAGCGTGTCGACGAACCGCTCCACGTCCACGATCACGTCCTGCTCGACCAGCAGGGTGCGCCCGCCGACCAGCAGCGCGGAGATCAGCTGCCACAGGGAGATGTCGAAGCACTGCGGGGCCGTCTGCGCCACCACGCAGCCCTCGCCGACACCCAGGTCGTCGATCTTGGCGTGGAGGTGGTTGAGCATGCCCGCGTGCTCGCACATCGCGCCCTTCGGCTCGCCGGTGGAGCCGGAGGTGAAGTAGATGTAGGCCAGCTGGCCCGCGTCCACCCGCACACCGGGGTCCCCGTCGGCGTGCTGTTCCGCGTACGCCGCGTCGACCTGCAGCTTCTCGGTGCCCGGCAGCGTGGCCAGCGCCTGGTCGAGGGTGGCGGTGCTGCCCGCCTCGGTCAGCACCAGACGGCACCCCGCACGCGACAACGTCGCCGCGATGCGTCCGGCCGGGAAGTGCGGCTCGATCGGCAGGTACGCGCCGCCCGCCTTGAACACCGCCAGCGTCGCCGCCAGCCAGTCCAGGTTGCGCTCGGTGACGACGGCGACCACGTCTTCCCGGTCCAGCCCCCGGTCCAGCAGCGCCCGCGCCAACCGGTTCGCCCGCCGGTTCAGCTCCCCGTACGTCCACTGCCGCTCGCCGTGCACGGCCGCCACCGCGTCCGGATGGGCCCGTACCCGCCGCTCGAACAGCTCGTGCGCCCGGGCGTCCGGCAGCGGCCGGAGCGGTCCGGCCAGCCCTTCCAGCTGCTCACGGACCTCGTCGGCCGACAGCAGACTCTGCCGCGCGTGGTCGGCGTCCGCGTCGGCCGCCATCAGCCGCAGTGCCGTCAGGTGGTAACCGCCGATCCGGGCCGCCGCCGCCGCGTCCAGCACGTCGGTGCGGAACCGCAGCCGCAGCATCAGTCGTCCGCCCCGGTCGGACCAGCGCACCTGCAGCACGCCGTCGTCCCCATGGGTCTCGTCGGCTCCCATGGGGCCGAACACGACCTCGTACGACGGCTCGGTCACGCCCAGTTCCCGTCGCAGTTCCTCCACCGGGAACTCCCGGTGCGCCAGCACCTCCGCCTCGGCGCGCTCGGCGGTCGACACCAGCGCACGCCAGGGGCCCGGGGGGACGGCCAGGCGGCACGGCAGCGGCTCGCCCCGCACTCCCGTGGTGTATCCCGTCACCACGTCCTGCTCGCCGGAGAGCGCGGCGAGCACCTTGGCGTGCGCGGCCAGCAGCAGCGCACTGACGGGCACTCCCCACTGCCGCACCCGGGCGCGCACCGCGTCCGTCACGTCGTCCGGGACCGGCGTCTCGTGCTCGGCCGCTCCCGGGACCGGCTCCGCGGCCCAGCGCGGCACAGCGGTGACACCGCCGGCGCTCAGCATGCGGCTCCAGTACTCCCGGTCCGTTTCCACGCGCGTTCCCATCGAATGGCCTTCCTCAACTCACGGTCGCCGCACAGGCGTCGGCGGAGAACGGTGGTACTGCCCGGGCGGCGCCGCGGTCGTGGCCGGTGGTGTCCGGCATGTCCGCGGCCGGATTGCCACCCCACCGGGAGTGCGGCGGGACTTCCTCGCCCTTCATGAGGAAGGAATCGGGTGCCAGCACGGAGCCCTCGCCCATGGTCACGCCGTAGTGCACGGCGGCTCCGACGCCCAGCGTGCAGCCGGCGCCGAGCGTGGTGTTGTCGGACTTGAAGGTGCCGTCCTCCTGCGAGTGGCACTGGATCTTGGACCCGGCGTTGAGGATGCAGTCGTCACCGATGGTGGTGAGGGTCCTCTCGGTCATGTAGCAGCCGTCGTCGAACACCCTGCGGCCGGTGCGCACGCCCAGCAGACGCCAGACGAGGTTCTTGAAGGGCGTGCCGTTGTAGAGGTTCAGATAGTGCGACGGCATCTTCCACACGCGCTCGATGTGCCAGAACTTCGGGTCGTAGATGGAGCACAGTTCGGGCCGCATCCTGCGGAACTTCAGCAGGCAGCGCTCCCACAGGATGTAGTACGCGGTGGACATCGCGAGCGTCAGCGCCAGATAGCCGCCGATCACCACGTGCCCCAGTACGCCGTACAGGTCGACGGAGGTCAGCGCCAGCAGGGTGATCACGAACGTGAGCAGCCAGCGCATGCACAGCATCAGAGCCATCGAGCGAAGGTTGTAGCGGTTCTTGGCGGCCAGCCGGCGGTGCAGCGAGTCGCCCGTCCTGAGGTGGTCGAACCGTGAGTCACGGTCGACCGAACGCGGGATCTCGAAGCACGGTGAACCGAGAAGCCCCACGCCTTCGCGGACTTCGCCGTCCAGGGGGATCATCACCTTGGTCGCGAGGAGGCAGTTGTCGCCTGTCCGGCCGCCCGGGGGATAGGCGATGAGGTTGCCCAGGAAGTTGCGCGGCCCGATCGACACGCGGGACACCCGGAAGGACGTGCTGGAGAATTCCGCGTTCATCACGGAGAGCCCGTCGGCCACCATGGTCCCGCTGCCGATGGTGACCAGGAACGGGGTCTCGTGCTGGACTTCGGTGCCGAAGTTGGACCCGGTCTGCTCGACCCGTGACAGGTCGTAGCCGAGCCCGCGGAGGTAGTACACGATGTAGGAGCTGTCACCGAAGAGCCAGGCGAAGAACTTGATGTTCGTCATGCGGGCCGTCGCCCGGTGCAGGGCGTAGTGGACTCCGTAGAGCGGATAGACCCGGTCGGGCTTGACGGCCAGATTCAGCAGACGCGGAACGGTGCACAGAGTGGCGAGGCCCAGGACGACGAAGCCGAAGAACAGGATGAGGGAGAGGACCAGTGCGTCGGAGATCAGTTCCGGCCGGCTCAGCGCGGCCGTGCTCGGATCGAGCCGCTTGCCGATCGCCGGGACCTCGGTGAACAGCATGTACACCCCGCCGACGGCGAGCGGGAGGTACAGGAAGATCAGCTGCAGGAGCGTGACCGAGCCGAACCAGGCCCGGCGCGCGGTGCCGCACCTGGCCGGCGGCACCCGCAGGTACTCGGTCCGCGTGGGCTCCGCCGGGGACCCGTGCCAGTGCTCGCCGTCCGGGACGGCCATGCCGCGGTGCAGTGCGGAGGCGTGGCCGAGCTGAGCGCCGTCACCCATCGAGGTGTCGATGTCCAGGACGGTCTTCTCGCCGATGAACACGTCTCTGCCGAGGGTGACCCGGCCGGTCTGTATACGGCCCGCCTGGGCCCGGTAGCCGAGGAGGTACGACTCCTTGCGGATCACCGTACCGGCGCCGATGGTCACCAGGTCGGTACAGACCGGGACGGTGCGGGAGAGGATCGTGACCCCCTTGCCGATCCGCGCGCCGAGGGCGCGCAGATACAGCACGTACAGCGGGGTCCCGGCGAGGAGCACCATCGGATTCGCGTGGAGCAGTGTCTTGACGAGCCAGAACCGCAGATAGGACAGACCCCAGATGGGGAACTCGACCGGTTTCCACCGGCCGACGAGCAGCCATTTCGCGAGGATCGGGAACACGCACAGAGCGAGGAATCCGACGCCTCCGAACACGAGTGAACGCAGGTATACGTCGACCACACCGGAAGCGCCGGCGATCCACTCGTATCCTCTGGCGGTGACGTACCCGGAGACGAGGGAATAGCACAGGAAGATCAGCAACTGTGCGGTGCCGCAGAGCGCATGGCCGAGCCGGCTCGTGCGGGACACCGGGGCCGGCGGCGTCGGGGGTGCCGGCGCCGGCGCGGAGGGCGCCGGCCCGGCGGGAGCGGTCGTCACGAGAGCCGCTGCCAGGCTGCGGACGGTGGGGTGCCGGTAGATGTCCCGCATGGAGGGGGACGGCAGATCCGGTATTTTCCTCACCCGCGCGCAGAACTGGGCCATGACCAGGGAGTTGGCACCGAGATCGGCGAAGAAGTCACTGTCGACCGGAACGCGCTCGGCGCACACGACGGCCGCCAGCACCTCCGCTAGTTTTCTCTCGGTCTCCGTCTCGGTCCTGCCGACGCCGTTCATGGTGACGCCAGGGTCGTCCGGCCCGGATATAGGGACCTCGGAGGACTGCTCCACCATTCGATCTCCTGGGGACGTACGGAATCGCTGGTTCGTGTCCTGTACTTTCCTGATCACGAACCGCCAGCTTCAGTTTGGCCAGGCCATCGTGAGGTTGCCACTTCGGATCGGCCGCGGGGATCGCGGGAAAATGCCGAGGGGCTTGTATTTCTGGCTTTTCGCGCCTGGCAGGGCTGCGCCGGTGTTCACCCGAACGGCGGTTCGGTCGATGGCGGCGGACGGTGACCCGGCGGTTGCCGAGCGCTTCCCGAGGGCTTCCCGCGCGTTCACGCTGACCGTTCTCATTTCGGTGTTGAGTACAAAACGTTTCGGAGAGCGTCTCGGTCTGTCCGTACTGTGCGCAGTGGTGACGGTGTGATTACGTAATCGGGCCGTTACCAGCGGAGGGACGATCCATGTTGAGCACGTCCAGCGGCAAGATGCCGCAACCGAGGACCGGTCCGCTCACCACCGAGGCCACGATCCGCACCCGGGTCGAGGTACCGGTGAACCTGAGCGACGGCTCCTGGCGCACCGCCGAGATGATCAGCTTCACCGGGCTCGCCGACGGACGCGAACACATCGCCGTCGTCTTCCCGTCCGCACGGCCCGTACCCCTGGTGCGCGTGCATTCGGAATGCCTCACCGGAGACGTGTTCGGCTCCGCCCGCTGCGACTGCGGACCGCAGCTCGCCGAAGTGGTGGATCTGTTCGCCGAGTCCGGGGGCATCCTGCTGTACCTCCGTCAGGAAGGACGCGGCATCGGGCTCTACAACAAGCTGGACGCCTACCGCGTCCAGGACGACCAGGGCCTGGACACGTTCGCCGCGAACCGGGAGCTGAACTTCTCGGACGACATGCGCGACTACCGCGTCGCCGCGCAGATGCTGCGCGCCCTGGACGTGGCGCGCATCCACCTGCGGACCAACAACCCCGACAAGGTCTCGCAGCTGGAGGGCTACGGCATCGCCGTGGAGGAGGTCATGCCCACAGGCATCCACCGGACCGAACGCAACCACGACTATCTGCGGGTCAAGGCCGAGCAGGGCGGACACACCATCGAGCTTCTGGGAGAGTCCATATGATCCAGCATCGTGGACCCATCAGCGGCATCGCCGCCTGGCGGGACGAGTACGTCGCCACGGCCGGCTACGACAACCAGGTCATCTGCTGGGACCAGCGCACCGGGCGGGCGGTGGCCCGCTCGTTCCACGACCACCTCGCCAACCAGTGCCAGTTCGCGCCGGACGGCAAGCACCTGCTGACCTCCTCCAGCGACTACACCGCCCGCTTATGGACCGTGCCCGACCTGCGGCTGGTGGCGGTCTTCGGGGACCAGGAGGACGACGTGGAGATGTCCGTCTTCCACCCCGGCAAGGAACTCGTCGCCACCGCCTCCCGCGACCACCGGGTACGGGTCTACGACTTCACCGGCCGGCTGCTGCACCGCTTCGAGGGGCACACCGCCGACGTCATCTCCGTCGAATGGGCCCGCGACGCCGACGAGCTGATCTCCTCCAGCGACGACGGCACCATCAAGCGCTGGTCGCTCCGGACCGGCGGTATGGTCGCCGACCTGGACATGGACGGCGTGGAGACCGACACCGTCGCCATCTCCTCCTCCGGCACCATCTTCGCCGGCAACGACGAGGGCCAGATCATCGTCGTCGGCCCCGGCGAGCGCAGCACGGTCCCCGCGCACGACGCGGGCATCAAGCGCCTCGTCCTCGACGACTCCCGCCACCTGCTGGTCAGCCTCTCCTACGACCGCAGGATGCGGCTGTGGGACGTCTCCTCCGGTGCCCCCGAGGCCCGCGACACCACGGCCCTGCCCGACGACGTCTGGCCCCGCTCCTGCGCCTTCGCCGGCGGCACCCGCCTGGTCTTCGCCACCTTCGGCGCCACCTACCGCGGCTACGACTACCAGGCGCGCACCTGGGACACCGCCGTCGTGCCGCCCACCGGCGGCGTCAACGCGGTGCTGCCGGAGCGCGGCGGCTCGACGCTCACCGTCGGCGACGCGGGCGTGGTGCGGCGCGACGGCGAGCAGGTGGCCGAGACCGGCAGCCTGTGCAACTTCCTCACCCCCCTGGGCGGCCTGGTGCTCTCCGGCGGCCAGCTCGGCAAGGTCTTCGACGCGCTCACCGGCCGCGAGCTGTACCAGCACCGCTCGCCACTGAACTGCGGCGTCGCCTTCGAACGCGACGGCGAGCAGTACGCGGTGATCGGCGCCTACACCGGCGAGGGGCTGCTGCTGAGGCTGGCCGGCGACACCGTCGAGCACGTCGCGGACCTGCCGCTGAACGTCAACGCCGTCAAGAGCGTCGCGGTCTCCGGCGACCTGCTGTTCTCCGTCGCCGCCGACGCCTCCGCCACCTGGTACCGCATCTCGACGCTGGAGCGGACCGCCACCGTCGAGGACGCCCACGACAAGATCGCCAACGGCTGCGCGGGCCTCGGCGACGGCTGGTTCGCCAGCATCAGCCGGGATCTGAAGCTGCGCATCTGGAACCCGGACCGCACGGTGCGGGTCCTGGACACGCCGCACACCCACTCCATCAAGTGCGTCGCCGCCGACACCGACGGCCGCCTGATCGCCACCGGCAGCTACGACGGCCGGGTCGCGATCCACGACCGGGCCGACGGCCGCTGGTCCGTGACCGACCGGCCCACCACCGCCGGCATCTCCTCCCTCGCCTACGACGCGGCCCGCAAGCTCTTCGTCGCCGGTTCCTACGACGGGCAGGTCTACACGGTCGCCGGCTGAACGACAGCGGGAGCGCCACTCGAACGGTGCCGGAGCAGCGTGTCCTCTCCGGCACCTTCCCGTGCCGGCCCCCGGCCCGCCGCCCCCGTGCCCTCACACGACAGGACGTCATCACCCATGTCCGACCACCAGATAGCCGACCGCTACTCCGTCACTCCCGCTTCCGCCCCCTCGCTCGACGAGTCGGCGTACGCGGACGTGCTGCGCTCCGACTTCCAGGACCACTACGTCAACGGGCGCGACGTGTGGACCGCCGAGGACGCCATGCGCGAGGCCCCCCGCCTGCTGCTGCGTGCCCTCGGTGACCGCCCCGGCGCGCACGTCCTCGACATCGGCACCGGACACGGCCGGGACGCCGCCGTCCTGTCCGACGCCGGCTGCCGGGTCACCGGCATCGACCTCGTCGAGTCCCCCGAGTGGGCCGCGCTCACCGCCCGCAGCGACGGGCGGGCCCGGTTCGCGGTGTGCTCGCTGACCGACCTGGACGGCACGGCCGTCCACGACGCCGTCCTCGACAACGGCTGCCTGCACCACCAGCACCCCGACGGCTACGACCGCTACCTCGGCCGGATCCGGGAACTGCTCCGCACCGGCGGCCTGCTCACGGTGTCCGTGTTCCGCTCGGCGGACGGGCCCGGCCGCCTCTTCGCCAACGGGGCGCGGCGCCTGTACCGGGAGTTCACCGAGGAGGAGCTGACCGGGCTGGTCACCGCGCACGGCTTCACCCCCGTCGACGTACGGCTCGTACGGCGCGGGACGGCCGGGCTGCACTACCTGGTGGGCACCTACCGCGCCGTCACGGCCGGCGGTGACCGATGAGGGCGTCCCGCAGACGCGGCAGAACGCTCTTCGGCGCACTGGTCGCGGTGGCCATGGCCGGCCTGCTGGGCACCGCCCCGCCGGCCGCCGCCCGCCCCGCCGGTGCTCCCGACGCCCGCCCCGCCCGCCTTCCCGCCGCGGGACCCGCCGGGGGCACCTGGTCCGGAACCTGGGGCACCGCGCCGGCGCCCGCCGCACCGGACGGCATCTCGCAGACCGGCATCGACGACCGCACCGTACGCATGATCGTGCACACCTCCGTCGGCGGCGGTGAGCTGCGGCTGCGGCTGTCCCACGCCCACGGCACCCGGGACCTGGCGCTCGGCCGGGTCACGGTGGGGCTCGCCGAGTCCGCCGGCTCGGCGACGGCCGTCCCCGGCAGCCTGCGCCCGGTCACCTTCGGCGGCGCCCCCGGCACCACCGTGCCCGCCGGGGCGGAGACCGTCAGCGACCCGCTGCCCTACGACGTGCCCGCCGGCGCCGACCTGCTGGTCAGCATGCACCTGCCCCGGCCGACCGGCCCCGCCACCTGGCACTGGCTGGCCCAGCAGACCGCCTACGTCTCCGAACCCGGTGACCACACCGGCGACCAGGGCGCGACCGCCTTCACCTCCACCCAGACCTCCTGGTTCTTCCTGACCGGAGTCGACGTGCGCGGCCCGGCCACACGCGGCACCGTCGTCGCGCTCGGCGACTCGCAGACCGACGGCTCCGGCTCCACCCTCGACGGCAACGGGCGCTGGACCGACGCCTTCGCCCGCCGTCTCGGCGCCGACCCCGCCACCAGGGGGCTCGGTGTGCTCAACAAGGGCATCGGCGGCAACCGCGTGCTGCGCGACGGCACCGAGACCGAGCGTCCGCAGCGCGGCACCAGCGCGCTCGGCCGGCTCGACCGGGACGTGCTGAACCAGTCCGGGGTGCGCGCCGCCGTCCTCTACGAAGGCATCAACGACCTCCAGCTCGCCCCCTATGCGAACGCCGGGGAGGTCCTGGCCGGGCTGCGCACCCTCGCCGCACGGCTGCACGCGCGCGGCATCCCCGTCATCGTGGGCACCCTCACCCCGTTCAGGGACTCGCCGCTGTGGACGGCCGAGGCCGAGCGGAAGCGGGTCGCCCTCAACGCCGCGCTGCGCACCTCCCCGGACTTCGACGCCGTGGCCGACTTCGACGCGGTCGTGCGCGACCCCGCCGAACCGCAGCGGGTGCGGGCCGCCTACGACTCCGGCGACCACATCCACCTCAACGACGCCGGCTACCGGGCGGTGGCCGAAGCCGTCCCCACCGACCTGCTCACCGCCGGCGAACCGGCGATCCCCGCTTCGAGCACCGACGGGAGGAATCCGTGACCGGCACCCCGGTGATGGCCAACCCCAACACCCTCTCCGACCGGGCCGCGATGGGGCTGCCCGGCTCCTTCGTGGCACGCACCGAGCCCTGGGCGCTGCAGGACCACCGCGATCTGCTCGGCGCGCCCGCCGACACCCTCGTCGCGGTCGCCGAGGACCCCGGGCAGTCCCGCGCGCGCCGGTACGCGGCGGGCACCGTGCTCGGCCTGGTCGGCGACCCCCGCATCCGCCCCGACGACCCGCCCATGGCCGGCGTCCCCGCCGCCCGCGTCCGGCTCGGCCTCGACCCGGACCAGGTCGGCAGGGTCACCGCGCGCTGGCGGCACGCCGGGGTGATCGAGGACTGGATCGCCAAGGAGTGCCCCGTGTACGAGGCGGACCTCCCGGCGTTCCGGATCGCGCTCCATCCCGTCACCAACGCCGAGTACCGGCGCTTCCTCGAGGACACCGGCAGCACCGTGCTGCCGTCCTCCTGGCGGTTCGGCCGCTACCCCGACGGGCTCGGCAACCACCCGGTGTGGACCGTGCCGCCCGAGGCCGCCGACGCCTACGCCGTCTGGCTCGCCGGCCGGACCGGCCGCGCCTTCCGGCTGCCGACCGAGGCGGAGTGGGAGTACGCCGCCGCCGGGCCCGAGGGGCGGGAGTTCCCCTGGGGCGGGACGTTCGAGCCGGACCGCGCCAACACCGTGGAGGACGGGCCGCTGGCCACCACCCCGATCGGCGTGCACCCGGCCGGACGGTCCCCGTTCGGCGTGCACGACATGGCGGGCAACGTGGAGGAGTACACCGCCGACGACTACCGGCCCTACCCGGGCGGGAGCGCCGTCGCCGACGACCTGGCCGTCACCCGGGGGACCTACCGCATCGCGCGGGGCGGCAGCTTCACCCGCTTCGGCGACCTGGCCCGCACCCGGCGCCGCCACGGCTGGTACGACCGCGCCATCTACGCCATGGGCTTCCGGCTCGCGGAGACACCGTGACCGCGCGGCCGACGGGCCCCCAGGGCGGTGCCGGGGAGGACGAGCCGGCGTCGCCTCCCGCCTCCCCGGCCGAGGAGACCGCGATGCGCCGGGCCGTCGAGCTGGCCGCGACCGCGCTGGGCCGGACCAGCCCCAACCCCGTCGTCGGCTGCGTGATCCTCGGCGCGGACGGCACACCGGTGGGGGAGGGCTTCCACCGCGGCGCCGGGCAGCCGCACGCCGAGGTCGAGGCGCTGGCCGTGGCCGGGGACCGGGCGCGCGGCGCAACCGCCGTGGTCACCCTGGAACCCTGTGCGCACCAGGGCCGCACCGGGCCGTGCGCCGAGGCACTGCTGCGGGCCGGGATCGCCCGGGTGGTGTACGCGGTACCGGATCCGAATCCGGCCGCGGCGGGCGGCGCGCGGCGGCTGCGGGACGCCGGGGCCGAGGTCGCCGGCGGGGTGCTGCGCGCCGAGGCGGAGCGCGGCAACGAACTGTGGCTCACCGCCGTCCGCCGGGGAAGACCGTGCGTGACGTGGAAGTTCGGCGGCACCCTGGACGGCCGGGCGGCGGCAGCGGACGGCACCTCCCGGTGGATCACCGGCCCAGAGTCCCGGCAGGACGCGCACGTCCTGCGCGCCGCGCACGACGCGGTGCTGGTCGGCTCCGGCACGCTGCGCGCGGACGACCCGCACCTGGGCCTGCGGCACGGCGTGGCCGGCGCGCCCCCGCTCCGCGTCGTCCTGGACCGCGACGGCACCGTCGCGCCGCACGCGCGCGTGCTGGACGATGCGGGGCCCACCCTCGTGGTCACCGGTCCGCACACGCCCAAGCCGGCGCTGCGCGACCGGCACGAGGTGCTGCGGGTGCCGGTCGCCGAGGGTGCGCTCGACATCGCCGTCCTGCTCGACGAACTGTGGGCCCGGGGCGTGCGCTCGGTCCTGCTGGAGGGCGGCGCCCGCCTCGCCGCGTCCTTCGTCGCCCAGGGCCTGCTGGACCGGGTCGTGGCGTATGTGGCGCCGCTGGTGCTGGGCGCGACCGCCCGCCCCGTCCTCGGTGACTTCGGCGCCCCCACCCTCATGGCGGGCCTGCGGCTGCGACTGGGGGAGGTGACCCGCCTCGGCGACGACGTACGGCTGCTGCTGCGCACCCGGGACCTGCCGGGCGGCGAGGCGCCGGGCGGCACGGGAGGCGCGGGATGAGCCACCGGATCACGGTGGTGTACCACAGCCGGCGCGGCACCGTGCGCGCCCTGGCGGCGCTGGCCGCCGAGGGGGCGCGGGAGACCGGCGCCGAGGTGCGGCTGCTGCGCGTCCTCGACGACGAGCCGGCCGGCCGGGGCTGGCCGGAGCGGGTGGCCGAACCGGAGGACGTGGTGTGGGCGGACGGGCTGGTGCTGGCCTGCCCCACCTACTACGGCAACGTGTCCTCGCCCTTCAAACGGTTCCTGGAGTCGACCGCGCCGCTGTGGCGGCAGGGCCTGCTCGCCGACCGGGTGGCGACCGGCATCACCGTCTCCACCCAGCGCCACGGCGGCCGGGAGGCGACGCTGACCGCCCTGCACCACACGCTGTACCACTGGGGCTGCTGGGTGGCCGGGGCGGACCCGGCCGACCCGGTCACCCGCGCGGCGGGCGGCAACCCGTACGGCCTGGCCGCCGACAACCGCCGCGGCGACCCGGCCCCGCACGAGCGCGCGGCCGCCCACGCCCTGGGCCACCGCCTGGCCACCCTCACGACCCGCGCCCGCACCACACCCCCAGAGCCACCCCGGCCCACGGTCCCCGTACAACGAACAACACCCTGCGCCCCGGCTGCGTCCGCCCCGGCTGCCCCGGCTGCGTTCTCTCCGGCCGCTTCCGCCTCGGCGGCTTCGGCCTCGGCGGCTTCGGCCTCGGCCGCTTCGGCTTCGGCCTCAGCTGCGTCCGCCTCGGCTGAGCCTGCCCCGGCTGCGCTTGCCTCGGCTGCGTCGGCCCGGGTTGTGTCTGCCCCGCCTGTGTCGGGCTCGGCCGCTTCTGCCTCGGCTGCTCCTGCCACGGCTGAGCCCGTACCGGCTGTGTCGGGCCCGGCTGCTCCCGCCTCGGCTGCTTCCGCCTCGGCTGCTCCCGCCTCGGCTGAGCCTGCCCCGGCTGCCTCGGCCCGGGTTGTGTCTGCCCCCGCTGTGTCGGGCCCGGCCGCTTCCGCCCCGGATGCGTCAGCCCGGCCGGCTCCCGGCCCGGTCGCTCCGGCCCCCGTCGGGCCGCGGGCGACCGTTTCGGATGGTCGAGCGCGTGGCCCGGGCGCGGTGGCGGCGGGGCTCGACGTCGTCCTCCGGCCCGTCCGGCTGGCGGTCGTGTATCACGGTGAGGACGCCGGCACCCGGATCCTCGCGCAGGAGGCCGCCGCGGCGGCGCGGGCCGTGGGGGCGCGGGTGCGGTTGCGGCGGGTGCCCGGTGGCGGCGGGGCGCGGCCCGCCGAGTGGCTGGGGCCCCGGGCCGCGCTCGCCGCGCCCGAGGACGTCGCCTGGGCCGACGCGGTGCTGTTCGGCGCGCCCGTCCGCCTCGGCGCACTGGCCGCGCCGCTGCTGGACTTCCTCCAGGCGCTGGAGCCCGCCGAGGGCGCCCGGAGCCCGCTGTGGGGCAAACCGGCGAGCGGCTTCGCCACCACCCCCGCGCCGCACGCGGGAGCGGAGACGGCCGTCCTCGACCTGGGCCACGTCCTGCTGCACGCCGGCGCGGTGCTGGTGCCGCCCGGCTACACCGACCCGGCCGTCGAGGCGGCGGGCGGCAACCCCTACGGGACCTCGCACCCCCGCTCCGCGGGCGAGCTGCCCACCCCGCGGACCATCGCCGCCGCGGCCCACCAGGGCCGGCGCACCGCCCTCGCGGGAGACCTGCTCCGCCGCGCCCCGCGCCCGTGCCGCGCGGCACGCGAGGACACCGCGCGCACCGGCCCCGAGCCCGTGCGGCTCGTACCACGGACCACCGGAAGGAGCACCGCATGAGCGTGCAGCAGTACGACGAGATCGGTGAGACCTACGAGGGCTTCAAGTCGCTGCCGATGGCCCGCTACGCGGAGTCCGCCAGTTTCCTGGCGCTGCTCGGCGACGTACGCGGCAGTTCGGTGCTCGACCTGGCCTGCGGCACCGGCTTCTACACCCGGCAGATCAAGCGCCGGGGCGCCGCCGACGTGCTCGGCGTCGACATCTCCACCGAGATGGTCGCCGCCGCCCGCGCGATCGAGGAGCGTGCCCCGCTCGGCGTGCGCTACACCGTCGCCGACGTCGCCGACCTACCCGTCCCCGAGCGGGCGTTCGACGTGGCGAGCGCCGTGTACCTGCTCAACTACGCCGAGGACGCCGCCGCGATGGAGCGGATGTGCCGGGCGGTGCACGGCGGCCTCGAGCCCGGCGCCCGGTTCTGTGTGCTGACCCAGGCGCCCGCCTACCGCTTCGACGGCCCGTCCATGGCCAAGTACGGCTTCACGTACGAGCCCGTGGGTGAGGGGCCGGTCGGCCGCCGGGCGCGCATCACCGCCCTGCTCGACCCGCCGGTCGAGTTCGTCACGTCGTATCCGCGTCGCGAGGTGTACGAGCAGAGCCTGAGCCGGGCGGGCTTCCACGACGTGACGTGGGTGCCGCTGCACGTGCCGGAGGACGGCCTGCGCGAACTGGGCGCCGACTACTGGGCGGACTTCCTCGCCAACCCGCCGCTGACCATGCTCCACTGCCGGGCCTGACCGGGCGCACCGGGGAAGCGGGAAAGACGGAAGTCCTCGTCCGGCCGTGCTGACGGCCGGACGAGGACTTCCTTGTGCCGCCGGGCGGGTCCGGCGCGGTCCGGTGTCACGCGGACGGGGGATGAGACGCGCGCACCGTCCGCCGGGGCCGTCCCGACGGCAGCCTGTGGGGAAGGGGCGCACGGACCGGCCGCCCGCCCGTCTTCGGCACGTACGGCGGGCCGTTCGGCGTCCGGCACGGTGAGCCGCGTCCGTGCCGGACGCCTCATCGGTCGGTGCTCGCGCCGCAGCCCCAGCGGCGGAGCACCCCCCGGCACGGTGCCGGCCGTTCCCAGCAGCCGGCACCGGCCGTTCCCGGCCGGACCCGGGGGCCCGGCCGGGAAGCCGTCACCCGGCCGTGGCGGCGGGCCGCAGACGCCGGGAGATCAGGACGCCGATCAGGGCGAGCAGCGCCGTCAGGGCGAACAGCCCGCCCAGTGCCGTGCGCGTCGTGGCGTCGTAGTGCTCGGCGATGGCCAGGGCCGCGCCACCGAGACCGGCGATCACACCGGTGGCGAGGGTCTGCGCGAGCTGGAGCGCCCCGCTCATCTCGCCCTGCCGGTCCGCCGGTGTCTGCTCCAGCGTGTCGGTGGTGGCGGCGTTGAACGCCACACCCATGCCGATGCCGCCGATGGCCCAGCCCACCACCGCGAGCCACGCGGGGACCGATTCGGTCAGGATCGACAGGGCGATCACGCCCACGCCCAGCAGCAGGACGGCGAAGCCGAGGACCACGCTGCCGGTCCGCCCGTCCGCCTCGGCGTCCCGCTTGGCCTGCCAGGCCGAGCCCACCACCCAGGCGATGGCACCCGCCGACAGGCCGAGACCGGCCGCCCAGGCACTCTGCCCCCGCAACTCCTGCAAGCCCAGCGGCAGGTACGCCTCACTGCCGAAGTACACCCCGCACAGCAGGCCGCGGATCACCACACCGGCCCCCAGCCCCGCGCGCGCCGTCAGGGTCCCCTCCGGGGTGACCCGGCGCAGCGCCGGCAGGGCGACGGCGATGCCCACCACCGCGAGCACGCCCAGCAGGACCATGTTCTCCAGCAGCAGCGCCTGGAGCAGCACGCCGGTTCCCGCCGTCAGCAGCACGGCGTTGGCCAGCGGACCCTTCCACCACGGCTCGGCCGGGCTCGCCCGCCGCTCGTCGCGCGGGCGCTCCAGGCGGCGCAGACCGGGCAGGGTGAGCAGCGCCGCGATCGCCACGATCGGCAGCATCAGCAGGAAGACCGCACGCCAGGTGGTGCTGTCCGCCAGCGTGCCCGCGACGACCGGGCCGACCAGCGACGGGATCGTCCAGGCCGAGGAGAGCAGGGCGAACATCCGCGCGCGCAGGTGTTCGGGGTAGGCCAGCCCGATCACCGTGTAGGCCATGGCCATCACGGCGCCCACGCCCAGGCCCTGGAGGAAGCGGCCCACCAGGAACAGCGGCCAGGAGCCGGCCGCTCCGGCCACCGCGCAGCCCACCGCGAAGACGGCCGTCCCCGCCGCCACCGGAGCCCACGGGCCCCGCCGGTCGGCGGCCCGGCCCGCGAGCACGGTGCCGATGATGTTGGCGAGCATCAGCGCGGACAGGCCCCATCCGTAGGCGCCCAGGCCGTCCAGGCTCCGCGCGATGTCGGGCAGCACCGTGGCCACGCCCAGGGACTCGAACGCGACCATGCTCACCGACAGGATCACGCCGAGGCTGAGCGCCCGGTAGGGGCCGGAGAAGACGCTCTCCGACCGCATCGGCTGCGCGGATTCGGCGGCGGCCGCAGGCCCTCCCAGGTCTTCCGGTAACTCGCCGACGTGCTGAGACATGACGTCACCTCGTGTGAGAGAATTACTTTCCGATGCGGAACGGAATCATAAATATACTGGAGGCATGGTGAGCACGCCACAGGGCGCCGCGGGCACCGCCCCGTCGGCCGCACAGCGCTCGCGCGGACGACCGCGCGACGAACGCATCGACGCCGCGGTACGGCACGCGGTGATGGAGATCCTCAACGAGGTCGGCTACGGCCGGCTGACGCTGGAGGCGGTCGCCGCCCGGGCCGGCACCACCAAGCCGACCCTGCGCCGCCGCTGGCGCTCCCGGCAGCACCTCGTGGTCAGCGCGCTCGTGCAGACGATGGGCGCCTCGCCGACCCCCGACACCGGCTGCACCCACTGCGACCTCATCGCGGGGATCCGCACCCTGAGCCACGCGTTCACCACGACCGTCGGGCGACGTGCCCTGCCCGCGCTGATCGCGGACCTCGCCGACGACCCGGAACTGGAGTCGGAGTTCCTGAACGAGCTGTTCCACCCGCGCCGCGCCGCCACGGCGGCCGCGCTGCGCCGGGGCATCCGGCGCGGTGACATCCGCCCCGACGCCGACATCGACCTGTTGCTGGACATGCTCGGCGCGACCGCCTACTACCGGGTGCTCTTCGGCCACCTGCCGCTCACGCCCACCCTCGCCGAGGACGTGGTGGAGGTCGTCCTCGCCGGCGTGGCCACACCGCAGTGGCGCAGCCAGCACGGAGCGGTGGACAGCGTCTGAATCCGGACCCTCCGCCGGCCGGTGAGACCCCAACGGGACGAAGAAGGGATTCGTGTGCTCAGCCGTGACTGTGAAGTGTCCGATTTACAAAGGGTCCTGGCCTCCGCGGCGTCCGGCGCGGGGGCCAGCCTCCTGCTGGAAGGGGGCATCGGGTCCGGCAAGTCGTACCTGATGCGCGCCGCCGTCAGATCCGCCCGCGCGGGCGGATTCGAGACGATCTCCATCCGCGCCCGGCCGTCCGGCACCGCTCTGACCCGCGACGTGCTGCGCCAGCTGCACCCGCGCCCCGCGGCCGTCCTGGCGTCCACGGCCGGGTGCTCCGGGCCGTCCGACGAGGAACCCGACACCCCCGAGGCCGCCGCCGGCCGGCTCGACCGGCTCATCGGCGCGCTCACCCCCCGCACGCCGCTGCTGATCGCGGTGGACGACCTGCACTGGGCCGACCGGCACTCGCTGCGCTGGCTGGAGCACCTGACGGCCCGCCTGGAGGGGCTGCCGGTGGCACTGCTGGCCACGATCGCCCCCGGCCTGTCCCGGCCCCGCGATGCCACGGCGCCCGGCGACGGCCCCGGGCGGGTGGGCCCCGGGCGCGGAGGTGACGGCACGGGGGCGGACGGCACCGCCGCCCTCGCCCGCGTCGTCTCCGACTTCCACCAGCGCACGGTGCTGACCGGCCTGGACCCGGCCGCCGTCGGCTACCTGCTGGCCTCCTTCTTCGGCCGCCCCGTCGCCGACGCCCTGGTGCACGCCTGCCACCGGGTCACCGGCGGCAACCCGCTGCTGGTGCACGCCCTGTTGCGCGAACTCAGACGCGGCGGCACCGCCACCGAACCGACCTGCGAACAGATCGAGGCCCTCGGCTCGGTGGAGGTCGCGGAGACCGTCGTCGCCCGTTTCGAGGAACGCTTCCCCGGCGTCGGCCGGGCCCTGGACTCCGTCGCCGTCATCGGCCGGGCGGGCACCGCCGCCCTGGTCGCCGACCTCGTCGGCGTCCCCCGTACCGAGGCCGCCGACATGCTCCACGCCCTCGTCCGCTGCGGCGTGCTCCAGGAGACCGGCGGGGGCGTCGCCTTCGCCCAGCCGATGATGCCGGTCTCCTTCCTCGCCGCGCTGCGGCCCAGCGAACACGCCCGGCTGCACACGGCGGCGGCCCACGCCCTGCACGCCTGCGGCACCCCCGCGCACGAGGTGGTCCACCACCTGCGGCACGCCCCGCGCATCGGCACGCGCTGGGCCTACCGGCTGCTGTTCGACGCCGCCTGCGCCGCCCTGTCCCGGCACGACCTGGAGGAGGCCCGCACCCTGCTGGAGCGGTGCGCCCAGGAAAGCGACCCCGGCGACCGGCCCGAACTGCTGCGCAGGCTCAGCTGCGTCGAACTCGCCGCCGACGCGCCCGCCACCGCCGCCGGCCGGCTGCGTGCCCTGGGCCGGCCGCGCCACGGCGGCGACACCGCCGCCCTCGCCACCCTCGTCAACCTCGCCCAGGCCACCGTCCTCGACGGCGACCTGGAGGGCGCCCAGCGCACCGTGCGGGGCGCGCTCGCGCACCTCGGGCCCCTCGACCCCGCCCAGGAACCGGCCGTCGGCGCCTTCGCCGTCCTCGGCGTCCTCACCCTGCTCTCCGGCGGCCACCGCGCGCCGCTGCCCGTCCCGGCCGCGGCCACCACCGTCCGCACCTCCTGGGTGCGCTGCGCCCAGGCGACGCTGGCGGCGCTCGCCGCCCGGGCACAGGACGGACGGCGCGAGGAGGTCGTCCGCCACGCCCGCGCCGGGCTGAGCGAACCCGTCGGCCCGGCCGACGTGCCCACCACCCCGCTGCGGCTGCTGCTCGTGGAACTGCTGTGCGACGCGGGGGAGCACGACGAGGCGCTGGAAGCCTGCCGCGCGCTGGCCGCCGCGGCCCGCGCGGAGGGCGCCCGCACCATGGCGGCCCTCGCCGAGATGGTCCTGGCCGTGTGCGGCTACCGGGCCGGGCGACTGCGCGAGGCGGCCCGGGCGGCCCGGGCGGCCCTCGCGGACGGGCCCGCCGGGACCTGGCTGGGCAGCGCCCTGGCCCGCTGCTGGCTCGGCGGCATCCTGCTGGAGACCGGCGATCTGGACGGGGCACGCCGGCTGCTCCTGGACGACCTGGCGCTGACCGGCCTGCCCGAGGCGGTCCTGCCCGACCTGCTGTTCCACCGGGGCCGGCTGCAGGCGGCGCTCGGCCGTACCCAGGCCGGGCTCGCCGACCTGGAGGAGTGCGGGCGGCAGCTGCTGCGCGGCCCGCACCGCCACGACCGCTATCCGTGGCGCACGGCCGCCGCCGCCCTGTACGCCCACACGGGCGACACCGCCACCGCCGAGCGGCTGGCCCGCGAGGAACTGGACCTGGCCCGTGCCTGGGGCGCTCCGCAGGCCGTCGCCACCGCGCTGCACACGCTCGCCCTCGTCAGCCGGGGCGGGCAGCGCGCCCCCCTGCTGGACGAGGCGGCCAACCTGCTCCAGGACTCCGGGGCGTGGCTGGAGCAGGCCCGCGTGCTGCGCTCCGTGGGCCACGAACTACGGCGGTTGCGCAAGGTCCGCGAGGCCCGCGAACAACTGCGCGCGGCTCTCGTCCTGGCCGAGAAGTGCGGTGCCGGCACGCTCGTCGACGCGCTGCGCGCCGACCTCGCCTCGGTGGGCGCCCGCCCCCGGCGCGGCGCCGAGACCGGCCTCGACGCCCTCACCCCGGCCGAGCACCGCACCGCCCTGCTGGCCGCCGAAGGACTGACGAACAAGGAGATCGCCGACCGTCTCTACGTCACCCGGCGCACCGTCGAACTCCATCTCAGCCGCGTCTACCGCAAGCTCTCCGTCTCGGGCCGCGCCGACCTGCCCGCCGCGGTCGCCGGCCGGCGTCCCGACCCGGGCCGCCGCGCCCTGCGGCGCGTCGACGCCGCGATGAGCCCGCCGGACCGTGCCGGCCGCTCGATGACGCTCCGCCCGGCCTCGTGACCTGAGCAGGTCGGTACCCGATCGACGCGCTGTCCGGTCACGGCCCGTGTGACAGGGCCGTGGCGGACAGCGCGTCGACCGCACACAGGTGCGGCCGAAGCGGCGTCAGTTGTGGCTGAGGACGTTGACCACCTGGCCGTTGGGGTCCCGCACGAAGAACCGCCGCACCCCCCACTCCTCGTCGGTCAGCGGATGGACGATCTCCGCGCCGCGCTCCCGCATGGCGCTGTACACCGCGTCCACGTCCTCGACCTCGATGCTCATGTCCGGTGCGACCGGTGCCGTCTTGTCGTCGGTCATCAGGCTGACCTGTACGGCCGGGTTCTCGGTGGATGCGAGGGTCATGATCCAGCCGTGGTTCATGACTTCCTCGAAGCCCAGGACGCCGTAGAACTCCGCGCTCTCGCCGAGGGCTTCTGACTGGACGTTGGGGACGACACGGCGCACCTGCATCTCGCGGCTCCGGTGGTCGGTTCGGACGCGTCTGAGGACCGGGCCAGCCTAGCCGTTGCGGTGCCGGACCGCCCGGAGGACCGAGCGGCCCGGCGCGGATCTTTCGGGGGTCTGTCCCCTCCCGGCCGGAACACCGCGGACGGGAATTGAATGGCCGGCAAGGCCAAGACACCCACCCGTGCGGGAGACGCGATGCGGTTGACCACGTCCCAGGGCGCAAGCGTGCCGGAGCGCACCGTCACCGAGCTGCGCGAACAGCTGCGCGGCCCCGTCATCACCGAGGAGGACCAGGAGTACCCGGCCGCCAAGGCCATCTGGAACGCCTACTTCGAACGCCGTCCGGGCGCGATCGTACGGGTCCGGGGCGCCGCCGACGTGATCACCGCCGTGCGGTTCGCCAAGGAGCACGACCTGCTGCTCGCGGTGACGGGCGGCGGCCACTGCTTCGCCGGCACCGGCAGCTGCGAGGGCGGACTGGTCATCGACACCTCCGCGCTCAAGGGGATCCGGGTCGACCCCGAGCGGCGCACCGTGCAGGCCCAGCCCGGCCTGCTGCAGGGCGAGTTCGACGCGGAGACGATGCACTTCGGGCTGGCGGTGACCGGCTCGCAGGAGTCGTACATCGGCATCGGCGGGATGACCCTCGGCGGCGGTCTCGGCTGGCTGGGCCGCTACCGGGGGCTGCTCGTGGACAACCTGCTGTCCGCCGACATCGTGCTCGCCAGTGGCGAGGTGCGCAGGGCGAGCCCGCAGGACGACGCCGACCTGTTCTGGGCGATCCGCGGGGGCGGCGGCAACTTCGGCGTGGCCACCGCCTTCGAGTACAAACTCCATCCGCAGGGCGACTGCCTGGCCGGGCTGCTGGCCTTCCCCGTCGCCGAGACCGGTGCCGTGGCCAGGAGGCTGGGGGAGTTCAACGAGACCGCGCCCGACGCGCTGACCACCTCCTTCGCCTTCCTCACGGTGGACGGAGAACCGGCGGTCGGTCTCGGATACGTGCACGCCGACACCTCGGCCGGGGCGGAGGAGGCCGTGGCGCCGCTGGCCGGGCTGGGTCAGAAGCCGCTCCTCAACCACGTCGGCCGGATGCCCTACCTCGCCGTGCAGCAGATGCTGGACGACAACACCGTGGCCGGCCGCAGGCTGTACGCGCGCTCCTTCCACATGGACGAGCTGCACCCCGAGGCCGTGGAGGTCCTGGGCGACGGCTACGCGAGCAACCCCTCACCCCTGTCGCTGGTCGGCGGCGGCCTCATGGGCGGCGTGATGGCCCAACTGCCCGCGGAGACCACGGCCTTCCCGCACCGCGAGGGATATCTCGTCAGCGTGCTCAGCCAGTGGGAGGACGAGAGCGAGGACCAGCAGAACATCGAATGGACGCAGAACGTATACGAACGCGTCCTGCCGTACACGACCGGCGGGGTGTACGTGAATCACCTCGGCGACGACGGTCCGCAGCGCGTGGCCGACGCCTACGGAGTGAACTATCCGCGCCTGCGGACGCTCAAGGCGAAGTACGACCCGGAGAACGTGTTCCGGGCGAATCACAACATCCTCCCGGCCGACTGACGCCCGGCACGGCCGGCGGCGCGCACGAAACGGCCGGCGAGACCCCTGCCGAAGGGGCTCGCCGGCCGTCCCGCGTTTTCAGCGAACCCGGATCGGGACGCTTCGATAGGCGCAATAGGGAAATCGGAAGCCGCCCCCGCTGGGCTGCCAGTCCGCGGGCCCCGCGGGCTCGAGTCGCGCGAACCGGTCGAGGAGCCGTCCGAAGACCGCGGTGCCCTCCACCCGCGCCAGCATCGCCCCGAGGCAGTGGTGGGCCCCGCCGCCGAAGCTGAGGTGCGGATTGGGGTGCCGGCCCACGTCGAGCCGGCCGGGGTCGGTGAACCGCCGCTCGTCGTGGTTGGCCGACGCCAGGAGCAGGACCACGACCCGGCCCCGGCGCAGGGTGCGCCCGCCCACCTCGACCGGTTCCAGGGTGAGCCGGGTCGTGGTGTGGATGGGCGCGTCCCAGCGCAGGAACTCCTCCAGCGCGGTCGGCAGCAGCGAGCGGTCGGAGCGCAGCCTGGCCTGCTCGCCCGGGTGGCCGGCCAGAGCGGCGCAGCCGGTCGCGATCAGGTTCGTCGTCGTCTCGAAGCCCGCGTAGTACAGGAACAGCGTGTTGTCGACGGCCTCGTCCTCGGTGAGCCGCCAGTCGCCCTCCCGTGCCGTGGCGATGGCGGTGAGCAGGTCGTCGCCCGGCTCGGCCCGGCGCCGGCGCATCAGCTCGCGGAAGTAGTCCCGCAGCCACACGACCGCGGCGTGCGCGGCGGCGCGCTCGGCCTCCGGGATGAACACGGCGAAGGCCTTGGAGACATCGATCGAACGCTCCATCACCGCCTCGCGGTCCTCCTGGGGGATGCCGAGCAGGGTGCTCATCACCAGCACCGGCAGGGGCTGGGCGAGATCCCGGACCGCGTCGAAGGTCCCGTGTGTCACGGCCCGTTCCAGCAGGTCGTCGGTCATGGCCGCGATCGGGTCCGCCAGCGAGCGCACCACCGGCGGACTCAGTGCCCGGGTCAGCAGCCGGCGCAGCCGGGTGTGTTCCTCGGGATCCCGGTCGATGACGATGCGCCGCAGGAAGTCCACCGCGGGCCCCGGGCCCACCGACAGGTTCTGGAACTCCTCGGGAAACTCCCTCCCGAGCCGGCGGTCGCGCAGCAGGGCGGAGACCTCCGCGTGGCGGGTGACGACCCACTGGGCCGGCCCGCCCCGGCACAGCGGCCCCTGCGCACGTAGTTCCCGGTAGACCGGATAGGGATCTCGCAGGAATTCTGGATCGCCCAGGACGAACCTGGGGAGTTGTGTGTCCATTGCCTCGGTCACAGGCAGAGGATGCCTGGTCCCGTCGTATTCACGGCGGTTTCTGAAAGGGGTTGGACAGGGAATTGCGCGCATTGCAGAAGTCCTGTTCCGGGCGCCGTGTCCGCGCCCGGCCGGTGGTAGGGTGCGCGAGCCGGAGGAATTTCTCGATCTGGGGGAGTGGAATGTCTTCCGATCTGCCCTTGAAATTCGATTCCAGGGACCCCGCGGTACTCAAGGACCCCTATCCGATCTACGCGGAGCTGCGTGCCTCCGGAGGTCTGAGCAGAGGCGGCCCCGGCCAGTGGGTGGTGAGCCGGTACGACGATGTCGCGCCGCTGCTGCGGGATCGCCGCCTCAGTCACGAATATCCCCCGGAGTACCACCAATTCAGCACGGGTGACGGTCCTGCCCAGAGCTTCTTCCAGCGGATCCTCCTCGACCGGGACGCGCCGGACCACACACGGCTGCGCCGGCTGATGGTCCAGGCCTTCAGCCCGCGTCTGCTGCAGCGGATGCACGACTACATCGAGCGGCAGGTGGACCTGCTGCTGCGGCCCGCTCTGGACCGCGGCTCCTTCGACGCGGTCACCGAGCTGGCCTTCCCGCTCCCGGTCACCGTCGTGTGCGAACTGGTCGGCATCCCGGCCGTCGACCGCGACCTGGTGCGACCGCACGCCATCGACCTCGCCAAGGCCTTCGCCCTGTACGTCCCCGAAGAGGACCGGGCCGCGGCCCACGGGGCGGTGGCCTGGCTGCGCGAGTACATCGGCGAACTGCTGCGCGAACGGCGCGCGTCGCTCGGGGAGGACCTGCTCTCCCGGATGATCGTCGCCGAGGACGCCGAGGAACCCGGCGCCCGGCTGACCGCCGAGGAGATCGTCGACAACACGGTCTTCCTGTTCTTCGCCGGGTTCGAGACCACCACCAATCTCATCGCCACCAGCGTGGCGGCGCTGCTCGACCACCCCGGGCAGACCGCCCGGCTGCGCAGTGACCCGGGTCTGCTGCCGAGCGCGGTGGAGGAGTTCCTCCGCTTCGACGCGCCGATCCAGGCGACCGCGCGCATGGTGCGCGAGCCGGTGGAGGTCGGCGGCCGCACCGTGCGGCCCGGGCGGGTCCTGGTGCTGCTGCTGGGTTCGGCCAACCACGACGAGCGCCGGTTCGCCGACCCCGGCCGTCTCGATGTCGCCCGTACGCCCAATCCCCACCTCAGCTTCGGCGGCGGTGCCCACCACTGTCTCGGCGCCAACCTGGCCAGGATCGAGGGGCAGGCGGCGATCGGCTGGCTGCTGCGGCACGCGCCGGCGCTCAAAGCGGCCGGTGACGTCGTCCGCAGGCAGAGCGTCACCTTCCGCTCCTATCGCAGTGTGCCCGTGGCGCTGCGCTGAACCTGGCCGAAACACAACTGACAGATTTGACCGTCCGCAATGGCCGCGGACCGTACATTGGCTGTGGGAATTCCAGGGAGACCGAACGGGCCGGACCAGCCGTCGTGCGGCCCCACGCCGAATTCCCGGCAGGACTTGATCATCATTCGGTTGTCCACGGGGGAGTGATGGCCGTGTACGCGTGGTCATGCCACGGTTTGACGAAGTCCTGGCCGGCACGTGGCCGCCCGCGCTCCCGCGTCGCGGGGCCGGGCATTTTCATTCGAAACTAAACCACCTCTCCGGTGGCGCCTGGGCGTGCCGATGCAGGTGCCTGCCTAATCCAGTGGGGACGAGGGTTGGGTGGAATCGTTTCATCCGCCGGAATCGGCAGTACGGTTGTGCATGCCCACCTGGCGTGCCGTGGGTGCCCGTTGAACGCTGCTCGGATTTCCGGCGGCGAGAACCACGGGGGCCGGTGTGTGGTGCATCAGCAAGCGCGTGGAGGGAGCGCGTAGTTGGCACGTGAAGAAGTCCGGCTCCTGCGATGGCCGGCACAGCGTGAATTGCGTGATCGATGTCGGTCCAAGGGCTTGCCCAGGATACTGGTCGTCGAAGCGGGCGCGGCGGCCCCCGTCTGTGAGGACGTGTGCGAGGACTGGGTGCGGGCGCCGATCCCGGCCCATGATCTGCAGGCCCGGGTGGACGCCCTCAGCCGCAGGTACCAGATGAATCGCTTACCCTACCTGGACGAGAGCGGTGTCCTCCATTTCTGTTCCCGCTCCGTCACCGTCTCACCCACCCAGGCGGAGCTGCTCGAACTGCTCGTGGCGCGTCACCGCGAGGTGGTGCCCCGCGAGGCGCTGCGGTTCCGCCTCGGCCAGGTCAGCGGATCCCGAACGCGCAACGCCCTGGATCTGCACATGATGCGGATCAGGGACCGGATCCAGCCGCTCGGACTCTCCATCCGCACGGTGTGGGGCCGGGGTTACGTCCTGGAGGCGCAACCCGACCTGTCGTGACCGGCCGGTCCCGGTCCGGGCCGGGACCCACGCGACACTCACCGCTCGGCCGTCCGCCGCGCGATCACCACGCAGGTCAGGAGCAGCCCCGCTGCGACGTGCCACCTGCCGTGGAGGTACGGGCCGCCCGGCAGCGCGTACCCCTCCGGAAGCCGCACCACGAACGCGCCCGACACCGAACCGGGTCCGGGCCCGGTGACCGACTCGACGCTCAGGGCGCGCAACGGCGGCGGCGCCTCCCGCGAGGAAGGCCATGCCTTGTAGGCCGCCTCCCGCGCGCTGAACAGCAGACGGTCCACGGGCACCCGGGGCAGCCGCCCTTCCGTCTCACCGGCCAGTGCGGCCTCCCGCGCCGTCAGCAGCCTGGCACGCACACGAGCGGGCAGCGGTCGCGCCGGCTCGGCGTCCAGCCCCAGTCCCCACGCGTGGCGGGACCGGCACACCGCGGCCGCCCGGTAGCCGGCGCAGTGCGTGATGCTGCCGACCACACCCGCGGGCCAGACGGGGGCGCCGCGCGGACCACGCGGCACCGCCGCCGGTACTCGGCCCAGCGCGGCCAGCGCACGGTGCGCGCACCAGCGCCCCGCGGTGAACTCGGCCCGGCGGCGCGGTCCGGCGTCCGCGCAGGCCATCGCCTCCGGCTCGAACAGCTCACCGGGCGCCACGTCGTCGACGCGGGCCGCGCCGCACGCCCAGGGCGGCAGCACGGCCCGCAGCAGCGGTTCCTCAGTCCTGACCACGGGCCCGCAGCGCCTTCTTGTCGACCTTCCCCACGGGTGTCTTCGGGAAGCCGTCCACGAGTTCCAGCCGGTCCGGAAGCTTGTAGGCGGCGAGCCCGCGTTCGGTGAGATATGCCTTGAGGCGTCCCAGCCGCAGCGGCTGACCGTCCAGGGGCGGGGACGAGGGCACCACGAAGGCGCACACCCGCTCGCCGAGCCGCTCGTCCGGCAGCCCGACCACCGCCACGTCCCGCACGGCCGGATGCGTCAGCAGATGGCTCTCCACCTCCTCCGCGGACACCTTGTCGCCGCCCCGGTGGATGATGTCCTTCACCCGCCCCGACACCACCAGGTTCCCTTCGGGAGTCAGCCGGACCAGGTCCCCGGTGCGGAAGAACCCGTCCGGCGTGAACGCCAGGGCGTTCTGTTCGGCGGCCCGGTAGTACCCGCGGATCGTGTACGGGCCGCGTGCCAGCAACTCGCCCACCTCACCGGGCGGTACGTCCCGTCCCGCGTCGTCCACCACCCGGATCTCGTCCGCCGGGCAGAGCGGGCGTCCCTCCGTCGTGAGGACCACGTCCTCGGGATCGTCCAGCCGGGTATGGGTGAGCAGTCCCTCCCCGATGCCGTACCACTGGGTGAGCCGGCACCCCAGGGTGGCCGTCACCCGCCGGGCCACCTCGGGCTGGAACTTGGAGCTGCCCACCTGCAGCAGCAGCCCGGACAGGTCGGCCTTGGCCACCTCGGGATCCGCCAGCCACATCATCACCAGCGGCGGGACCAGCGTGGTCAGGGTGACACCCTCCCGCTGCACGAGCGGGAGGGCTTCGTCCGGGCTCGGGTTCGGGGCGAGCACGGCCTTGCCGCCGACGAGCAGGGTGCCCAGCACGCCGGGACAGCCGAGCGCGGCGTTGTGGGCCACCGGGGTGGCGGCGAGGTACGCCCCGCGCTCGTCCATGCCCAGGGCCCGGGCACACGCCAGCGCGTTGTAGGCGTAGTCGTCATGGGTGCGCGGGATCAGCTTGGGCAGCCCGGTCGTACCGCCGGACAGCAGCAGCAGCGCCACCTCGGAGGGGTCGACCGCCGGCAGGTCCAGCGGGGCCGCACGCACCTCGTCGAGCGGGGTGAACTCCGCGGCGTCGCCCGCCACCAGGACATGGCGCAGCCCCGGCACCTGTGCGCGCACCTCACGGGCCAGAACCCGGTGGTCGAAGCCCTGGAAGCGGTCCGGCACCACGTAGGCGACGGCCTCCGTGTGCCGGCACAGGTGGACGATCTCGTTGCGGCGGTGCCCGGGCAGCGCCATCACGGGCACGGCGCCCAGCCGGAACAGCGCGAAGCTCAGGCCGACGAAGGACGCGTGGTTGGGCAGCTGGACGACCACCCGGTCCCGCGCGCGCACCCCGAGCCGGTACAGCCCCGCCGCCAACTCGTCGACCTGGGAGAGAAGTTGCCCGAACGTGAGCCGCAGCTCACCCGCGACCACCGCGGTGCGCTCCCGGTGCTCGCGCTCCGCGGACCGCAGCAGGTCGTACAGAGTACGACCCTGCCAGTAGCCCTCCTCGCGATAGCGCGCGGCGAACTCGGCGGGCCACGGTACAAAGCCTTCCAGCATGGAACGCCTCCCTCTGGACGTGCGGTGCGGTGCGGGGCTGCCCGCCCGGCCGGTGTGCGGCGCGGCCGGGCACGGCGCGAGAGCCCACACGGCGGGGAGACCAGCATCCATCGCGGCGCGCGCACGACGGAGCGGGGTGAAAGACACCCAACAGCATCCGCCGGCCCGCTCAGGACCGCCTCTACGCTCGCCGATGTCCACGGCGGATCGGAGGTGAACCGGCCGTGCCCGCACCCACGTTGCTCACCTGGCTCGAAGCACCCAGCACCCGCACCGGCGTGAACTTCGGCAGCAAGGACGGAGGATGGCGCCGGTACAGTTACGACGAGTTGGCCCGGCTCAGCCGCCGGGCGGCCCACGCGCTCACCGCCGCGGGAGTGCGCCGTGACGACCTCGTCGCCCTCGTGCTGCCCTCCTCGCCCGCCTTCCTCGCCGCGTTCTTCGGCACCCTGCTGGCCGGCGCCACCCCGGCACCGCTGGCGCCACCGGTCGAGGGAGCGCCCACGGCGACGGGCTACGACGACCGGATGTCCGCGCTCCTGACGGCCGCCCGGCCACGCGTCGTGATCGCCGACCGCACCCCCGGACACCCGCTCCCCGCGGACGTGCGCCTGCTGCACGGCGCCGGGCTGCTCGACCCGGCGCACGAGCGGGACGCTGGCCCCGGCCGGATGCCGGCCGCGCGCGGACTCGTGCAGTTCACGTCCGGCTCCGGCGGCCGCGCCCGCGGGGTCGCCCTCGACGCCACCGCCCTCGCCGGTCACGTCGCCGCCATCCGTGACTGGCTGGAGGCCGCACCGGACACCGTGTGGGCCAGCTGGCTGCCCGTCCACCACGACATGGGACTCGTCGGCTGCCTGCTCGGCGCCGTCCTCGCCCAGGACGAGCTGTGGCTGATGCGGCCGGAGACCTTCGTACGTCGGCCGCTGGAATACCTGCGCTGCTTCGGTCTGCGCGGCGCCTCCATCAGCGCCACCCCCGCCTTCGGCCTCGACCACATCCTGCGCAAGGTCCGCCCCGAGGACCTGACCGGCCTGGACTTCTCCGGCTGGCACTCCCTGGTCGTCGGCGCCGAGCGCATCCCGCCGGCCACCCTGCGCGACTTCCACGCGCTGCTCGGCCTGCGCGGCCTGCGCCGCGGGGCACTGCTGCCCGCCTACGGGCTGGCCGAGGCCTCGCTCGCCGTCACCGGCCTGCGGCACGGGCAGCAGTGGACCGAGGAGAAGTCGGTCGTCGGCTGCGGCAGCCCGCTGCCCGGCACCACCGTGCGCATCGTCGACGACGACGGCCGGGACCTGCCGGACCGCACCGTCGGCGAGATCGCCGTACGCGGACCGCAGCTCGCCCTCGGCCACCTCGGCGACGACCTCCGTGACACCCGCATCAGCGACGGCGAACTGCGCACCGGCGACGCGGGGTTCCTCGCCGACGGACAGCTCTTCGTGCACGGCCGGATCGGAGACGCGCTGAAACTGCGCGGCCAGTGGGTGTTCGCGGAGGACGTGGAACAGACCCTCGGCCGTGCCGGTCTGCTGCCCCCGCGCGCCGTCGTGGTGCTCGGCGAGGACGCGACCGGTCCCGTCGCCGCCCTGATCGCCGAGGACGGCACCGGCACACCGGACCCGGCCGTGGGCGACGCCGTACGCCGGCTGCTGCGCCACACGGTCCCGGGAGCCGACACCCTTCTGCTCACGGTGGCGCGGGGTGCCCTGCCGCGCACCCCGAGCGGCAAGCCGCGGCGCCGCACGATCTGGCACACCCTCGTCGAGAACGCGGCAGACCATCCTCAGCCCTAGGAGAGACATGGCCCACACCGAGAGCGCGGTCCGCGAGAGCATCCTGAGCATCGTCCGCCAACTCGCCCCGGACGCCGAGGGTTTCCCCGAAGAGGGGCCCGCCCACCTGGTCAACGACCTCGGCTACCACTCCCTGGCCCTGCTGGAACTCGCCTTCGCGATCGAGGACGACTTCGACCTGCCGCCCATCGACGAGGAGACCGGCCGCAAGATCGCCACCTCCGAGGACGTGATCGCCTACGTGGTGGGCCAGTTGCGCGAGCAGAACGAGCTGGTGTCGGGCTGACCCGCGGGTCGCCGGCCGCCGAAAGAACTCTGACAGGAGACCGGAGGGGACATGCACACATCGTTAGCTTCGGAGGGCCCTGTGCGCTCGCCCGAGACGTGCGCACCTCCGGCGTGAAGAGAGGGGCTTTCCCGTGTCCGACGCCGTGATCTCCATCGAACGGCTGTGCAAACGCTTCGGACCGAACACAGCCGTCGACGACGTGTCGTTCTCCGTCTCCGCCGGTTCCGTCGTGGGACTGCTGGGACCCAACGGGGCCGGCAAGACCACGCTCATCAACTGCCTCACCACCCTGCTCACCCCGGACGGCGGCACCGCCACCGTGGCCGGTCGCGACCTGCTCGCCGATCCGCACGGAGTGCGTGCGGGCCTCGCGGTCACCGGGCAGTTCGCCGCCGTCGACGAGAGCCTCACCGGCCGCGAGAACCTGGTCTTCTTCGCCCGGCTGCTCGGCCTGCCCAAGCCCCGCGCCGCGGCCCGGGCCGAGGAACTGCTCGACCGGTTCGGGCTGGGGGAGAGCGCCGACCGGCCCGTCGGGCACTACTCGGGCGGCATGCGACGCAAACTCGACCTGGCCGTCGGGCTGGTCGTCCCGCGTCCCGTCCTGATCCTCGACGAACCCACGACGGGGCTCGACCCGCGCAGCCGCGAAACCCTGTGGGACGCCGTGCGCGCCCTCGCCGCAGACGGGATGGCGATCCTGCTCACCACCCAGTACCTGGACGAGGCCGACGCCCTCGCCGACCGGATCGTCGTCATCGACCACGGCCGCGTCATCGCCCAGGGCACCCCCCGCGAACTGAAACAGCAGACCGGGGGGTCGGTCTGCGAGGTGGTCGTCACCGACGACTCCGTCCGCGCCCGCGCGGCCGAACTCCTCGCCGCCACCGCCGCGGTCAACGTCCGCGACGACTGCCTCGTCGTGCCCGTGGACGGCGTGGCGGACCTCGGCGGGGTCATCGACGTCCTGAAAGCCGGCGGGATCCGCGCCGACGACGTCGCGGTGCACCCGCCCACGCTCAACGACGTCTTCTTCGCCCTCACCGCCGACCGTTCCGGCACCACCGGTGCCACGGCCGACAGCCCGGTCCCGGAGGCCCGCGCATGACCACCCTCGCGCCCGCCCCGGTCTCCTCACCCGGACTCGTCCACGACGTACGGGTCCTCGCCGAACGGGACTTCCGGCGCTCCTTCAGCGGGGGCGCGCTGATCGGCACCGTGGTCGAGCCGCTGGTGTTCTTCGGCATCTTCTACGCCACCTTCAGCCGGATGCTGGACGCCAAAGGCATCGACTACGGCCGCTTCGTCACCCCGACCATCATCGTGCAGGCGCTGATGTTCGTGGCCATCGCCTCCGCGATGTCCCTGGCCGGCGACCGCGGCAGCGGGCTGTTCAACCGGCTGCGCACCATGCCGATCGCGAGTCCGGCCCTGGGGACCGCCCGGCTGCTGGTCGTCGCCGCCGAGGCGCTGACCTCCACCGTGGTGATCTGCCTCGTCGCGCACCTCGCCGGATTCCGGTTCCACGCCGGGGCGGCCGCCGCGGCCGGCTTCTTCCTGGTGGCGGTCGCCTTCACGGTCGCCCTGGCCGCCGTCACCGCCACCCTCGGGCTGACCCTGCGCAACCAGGAGGCGCTGGCCGCCGCGCTCTACCTGCCGTATCTGCCCCTGCTGGTGGTCTCCACCGGGTTCGTACCCGCCTCGCTCTTCCCGGGCTGGCTCCAGCCCGTCGTGCGCAACTCGCCGGTGTCCGCCGTGATCGACGCGCTGCGCGCGCTGTCCACCGGCGATCCCACGACCGGACGGATCGTGCCGGCCGTGCTCTGGTGCGCGGGACTGGCCCTGTTCTTCGGATGGACCACCGCACGCGCGTTCCGGAAGGTGACCCAGTGACCGCGACCAGCCCGACCCCCGTACCGGCACCGGCGACCGGGCTGTGGGCGCAGTCCACGCTCATCGGCGGCCGGGTGCTCAAGCACTTCGTGCGCAGCCCCATGATGCTGCTGTCCACCTTCGGGTTTCCGCTGCTGCAGCTGTTCATGCTGCTGGCCGCGTTCAAGATCATCGTGCGGGACACCCTGGGGGAGAGCTACGTCGTCCGCCTCGCCCCGCTGATCATCCTCGTCACCGCCTTCTCCGCGATCGGCTCCAGCGCCATCGCCTTCTGGGTGGACATCCGCAGCGGCGTCTTCAACCGGCTGCGGGCCATGCCGATCAACGCCCTGTCCGTCCTGCTCGGCCGTATGCTCGGCGACCTGGTGCGCAGCCTGGGCATCGCCGTCCTCGTCGCGCTGATCGCGCAGTTCCCCGGATTCCGCTTCAGGCAGGGCGTGGCCGCCGCGCTGGGCTTCTTCCTGCTCGTCGCCCTGTTCGGGCTGATGTGCACCTCCATCGCGGTGGTCGCGGCACTGTCCGCCCCGTATCCGCCGGTCATCATGCGCTGGGTACAGCTGCCCACGCTCACCCTGACCATGCTGTCGTCCGGTTACATGCCGTACGACGCCTTCCCCTCCGCGATCCGCCCCGTGGTCGCGGCCAACCCCGTCTCGACCGCCGTCGAGGCGCTGGTCGGACTGTCGCACGGCGGGCCGGTGCTGGTGCCCGTGCTCGCCACCGTCGCCTGGACGGTGGGCGTGAGCGTGCTGTGCGCGTTCGTGACCGTACGCAAGTTCCGCGGTTTCGTGGCCGGCTGAGGACCGACCCCCTCGCCGAGTCCCAGGGAGTTCCGTCGTCCGTGGCGCGGTCCACGGAGAATGAGGAGTCCGTCATGCCTGAAACACCCGTGTTCCCCGTGCCCGGCGAGCGGCGCGCGCTCATCGCCGGATGCGGCATCACGGGCCCGGTGCTCGCCCTGTTCCTGATCCGCTGCGGCTACAGGCCCGTGCTGTACGAGGCCCGCCCCGGACCGGACGACCACGCCGGCTCCTTCCTCAACCTGGGCCCCAACGGACGCAGCGTCCTGCAGACCCTCGGCATCGACGACACCGTGCTGCGGCACGGCGCCCCGACCACCCGGCTCGTCTTCACCAACCACCGGGGCCGCACCATCGGCAGCAACCCCGAACACACCACGTGCGTCAAGCGCGGTCTGCTCAACAAGGCACTGCGGGAGTGTGCCCAGCGGGCCGGAGCGCGCGTCGAGTTCGGCAAGCGCCTGGTCGACGTGAAGGGCGGACGACCCGGCGAGGTCACGGCGGTCTTCGCCGACGGCACCACCGCCGACGGGGACATCCTCATCGGGGCCGACGGCATCAACTCCGCCACGCGCGCCGCCGTGTTCCCCGAAGCCCCCGCACCGTGCTTCACCCAGGGCATCGGCTCCGGCGGGTTCGCCCGCACCAGCGCGCCGGGCGACCCGGACGGCACCTTCCGCATGATGTTCGGGCTGCGCGGCTTCTTCGGATACCAGGTGCTGCCCGGCGGCGAGGTCTACTGGTTCGAGAACCACACCCGGACCCGTGAACCCGCCCGCGGCTGGGCCGGATCGGTCACCGACGAGGAGTGGCGGGAGCAGTTGCTGCGCCGGCACGCCGGCGACCACGCCCTCGTCGGCGAGATCCTGAGCGCCACCGACGGGCCGATCGGACGGTGGCCGCTGTACGACCTGCCGTCCCTGCCCGCCTGGCACCGCGGCGACGTGACCCTGATCGGGGACGCCGCGCACGCCATCTCCCCGCACCTGGGCCAGGGAGCCGCGCTCGGCATGGAGGACGCCGCCGTCCTCGCCAAGTGCCTGCGCGACCTGCCCGACGCCCGCGCCGCCTTCGCCGCGTTCGAGGCGCTGCGCCGCCCCCGGGTCGAGGACCTGGTCCGGCAGGCGCGCCGCACCGGCGGGCAGATGACCCCCGGCGGGCCCGTGGGGCGTGCCGTACGCGACCTGATGCTGCCGTTCTTCCTCAAACTCGGCCTGCGCAACGCCGAGTCGGTCTACGGCTACCGCGTCGACTGGTCCACCCCGCTGACCGCCGCGGACCGGTGACCGGCCGTGGCCCACATCCTGGTCATCGGAGCCGGACTCGCCGGGTCGGCCACCGCGCTGTTCAGCGCCCGGCGCGGCCACCGGGTCACGGTCCTGGAGGGCGGCGGCCCGCCACCGCCCGGAGCCGGCGCGGACGACGACTGGCACGACTGGGAACGCAGAGAAGTGCCGCACGCCCGCCAGGGACACGCCTTCCTCGCCCTGTCCACCCGGGTCCTGCGCGAGGAGCGCCCGGACCTGCCGGCCGCCCTCGCCGCCCGCGGAGCCCGCGTCACACCGCTGGAGGCCGGCTCCGAGGACGCCACCGTCCTCAGCCGGCGCCTGGTCTACGAGGCGGTGGTACGCCGGACCGCCGCGGCCGAGCCGGGGGTCACGCTGGTCACCGGGGCACGCGTGACCGCCCTGCTGACCGCGGGCCACACCGACGGCCTGCCCCGGGTGACCGGCGTGCGCACCGAGGACGGCACCCAGCACACCGCCGATCTCGTGGTGGACGCGGGCGGCCGCCGCTCGCAGCTCGCGCGATGGCTGACCGCGGCGGGCCTGGCCGCCCCCCGGGAGACGGTCCAGCCGTGCGGCTTCTTCTACCTCACCCGGCACTACCGGCTGCGCCCGGGCTGCTCCTTCCCGTCCACCACCGTCCCCATCGTCACCGAGCTGGACTACGGCACCGCCCTGGCCTTCCCCGGTGACAACGACACCTTCCAGCTCTCCGCCACCGTGGCCGTCGACGACCCGTACAAGCACCGCTTGCGCGAGCCGGAGATCTTCACCCGCTTCCTGCAGGCCGTGCCGAGCACGGCCGAGTGGTGCGAGCGCGGTCTGCCCCTGGACGACCCCGCGCCCATGGGCCGGCTGGAGAACCGCCGCCGGACGCTGCTCGACACGGACGGCAGGCCGGTCGCCGCCGGTCTGGTCGTGGTCGGCGACGCCGCCCTGCAGACCAACCCCACCTTCGGCCGCGGTGTCTCCCTGGCCTTCGTCCACGCCCGGCAGCTCGCGCGCACCGCGGAGCGGGCGGCGGCCGAACCGGCGGCGTACACCGAGCGGTTCGAGCGCTGGACCGACGACAACCTCGGTGTGTGGTTCGAGATCCAGCGGGCCACCGACCGCGCCCGGCTCGCACAGCTGCGAGCCGGACTCCGCGGCGAGCACGCGCCGCCCGCCGACGATCTGCCCAACCGGTTCGTCCGGGCGATGGCCGTGCTGCGCGACGACGACGAGCGCATCCGCAGCGCCTCGCTGCGGCTGTACCACATGCTGATGACGCCGCAGGACCTGATGAGCGACCGGGCCGTGTCCCGGCGCATCCTCGCCTTCCTGCGCGAGCACCCGATGCCCGAGAACCCTGCCGAGGGCCCGGACCGCGCCACCTTCGAGGCCCTGGTCACGGGCGCCTCCACTCCCTCGGTTCTGCCCTCCGCCGGCATCCCGGCGAAGGGGACCGGCCCACGGGCCCGTACCTGACGAAGGACGACAGCGTGGACATCGCACTGAAGACAGGCGTGACACTGAGCTACGACATCTTCGGGGACCCGGACGGCTCCCCGGTGCTCCTGGTCGCCGGACAGCACCAGGCCAACCTGTTCCACCAGACGCAGGTGCCCTTCCTCACCAAGCGCGGGCACCGGGTCATCACCTTCGACCACCGGGGGGTGCAGCCGTCCGAGGAGACCCCGCCGCCCTACACGATGGAGGGCCTGGCCGAGGACACCGCTGCCCTCATCGAGCAGCTCGACATCGGGCCGTGCGCCATCGTGGGCTACTCGCTCGGTGCGACGATCATCCTGGAACTCGCCGTCGAACGGCCCGACCTGCTCACCCGTGCCGCGCTGGTGGGCGTGCCGTGGAAGCCGAGCGCGCTGCACCGGGCGATCCGCGAGGACGCCCTGGAGCGGCTCCGGTCGGGCGCCGTGATGCCGCCGGTGACGGAGGGCATCTACCGGGCGATGTACCTCTTCGGCCCGCGGGCGCTGAACCGGGACGCCTTCATCGGGCCCTACCTCGAGGGCCTGCGCGGACTCGCCGCTTCCGGCGGGCACGGGGCCCTCGGGCACGCGGAGGCCTCGGCGGCCTACGCCCCCGATCCGCAGCGGATCGCCAAGATCACCGTGCCCTGCCTGATCGTCGGCATGGAGCACGACATCATGGCCCCCTACCCGATGGCCCGCGAACTGGCCCGGCTCATCCCCGGCTCCGAGTACCGGGAGATCAAGAACAGCGGCCACGCCGCCCTGCTGGAGAAGCCGACCGAGGTGAACCGGCTGCTGGACGAGTACCTCGGCACCGGAGGGCCGACGGCGGCGCATAGCTGAACGCGGTCGGCCGGCCCGCGCCGAACAGGACGCGGGCCGGCCGCAGGCCGTTGTCAGCTCAGGTGGTACAGGCGGTGGAAGGTGTGCCGGACCGGCAGGATCCGTACCTGCCGGAAGCCCGCGGCCGCCGCGTACGCCCGCACCGTGCCGGGCCGCATCACCGTACCGGTGGCGGCAGACCCCTCCTCCACCCTGCCGACCGGCAGACAGTGCAGCACGCTGACGGCGTACTGGTACCGCTCGGTCTCCGGCGCCGGTGCCCGGAAGTGTTCGCCCACGTTGGGCTCCATCAGCAGCACGCTGCCACCGTCCGCCAGCAGCGCGCGGCACGCGCCGAGGACCTCGACCGGGCGAGCCATGTCGTGCAGCGCGTCGAAGACGCAGACCAGGTCGAACCGTCCGGCCAGCGCGGGGTCGGCCGCGTCCCGGACCTCGAAGTCGACCCGCTCGGCGACCCCGGCCTCCCGCGCGTTGCGCACGGCGTCCGCCACCGAGGCGTCATCGAGGTCCAGGCCGTGCACCCGCGCACGCGGGTAGGCCTGCGCCAGGGCGATCGACGACCAGCCGGTGCCGCAGGCGACATCGGCGATCCGGCCGCCCTCGCCGGACAGCGCCGCGTGCACCTGCGGGAGGGTCGCCGCGATCCAGCCGGCGAGCTGGTGGCGGAACACCGACTTGTTCAACCCCTCCTGCCCGCCCCGCAGTTCGCCACCGTACGCGGCGTACGGAACCCCCTGCCCGGAGCGGAAGGCATCGGCGAGCCGCGGCAGGACGGCGGACAGCCCGCCGATCGGCAGCACCACCAGTGGTGCGATCGAGTGCGGGCTGTCGGGGTCGGTGAGCGCCTCCGCGTGCCCGGCGGGCAGGGTGAACACGCGCCGGGCGGCGTCCGGCTCGGACTCGTCCGTGGTCACGATCCCGGCCGCCGCCTGCTGTTCCAGCCACTCGCGTGCGTAGCGCGGATCGACCCCGGCGCGCCGGGCCAGTTCGCCGGCGGTGGCCGGGGACTTGGCGAGCTCGTCGTACAGACCGAGCCGCAGGCCCAGGTAGGCGGTCATCAGCTCCGCCGCGCCCAGCCCGGCCGTGAACAGCCGTACCGACAGCGCCCGTGCCGAACTCTCCGTGTCCTGCGCTTCCATGGTCATGTGCCCCGCATCCCTCCGACTCGACCGCCGGGAATCCCTCACGCGGGCCGGCCGGACGGCCGTCGGGACAGCCGGCGGGGCACCGTCCCGTAACTGAGCAGATCCAGGTCCGCGAGCCCCTGACGCACCCGCTCCGACATCAGCCCGATGTGCACCAGCGAGGACACCACGCGCGCGAACACCGTCTGCCGGTACAGCACCATCGCCGGGTCCGTCGCGGCGTAGGCCAGCCCGGCGGACCGGTCCACGTCCAGCCGCTCCCAGATGTCGGCGAGCAGGAAACGCCGCCGCATCAGCGCGGCGGCCTCCACCACCAGCTCCTCCCGCTCTGCCAGCTCACGGCTGGACAGCTCCCGGTACGCCTCCTCGAGCGAGACCACGCCGAGCGAGACGTGCCGGGCCTCGTCGCGCGCCACCAAGGTGGTGATCCGGCGGATCAGCGGGTCGTGGAACGTGGAGCCGGCCAGCCGGAACGCGGCCATCGCCAGTGCCTCCACCATGATCTGCATGCCGAGTGCCGTCACGTCCCACCGCGAGTCGCGCAGCACGTCCTCGAGCAGGGCACGCAGGTCCGCGTTGATCGGGTACGGGACGGGGACGTGCTCGCGCAGATAGCGCGCGAACACCTCGACGTGCCGGGCCTCGTCCGTCACCTGGGTCGCGGCGCACAGCTTCGCCTCGACCGTCGGCAGGGACTCCACCAGCCGTGCCGCCACCGTGAGCGCGGCCTGCTCGCCGTGCAGGAACTGGCTGACGAGCCAGGCCTGCAGCTCCCAGCGGAAGGCGTCCCACATCGGGCGTCCCCGCCCGGCCATCGGGGAGGCTTCGAACGAGGCCCTCGCCAGGTCGGTCCCGTCGCTCAGGGGGGCGCCGAAGGGCACGGGTAGCGACCAGTCGATGTCGCGGTCCGCGTCCCACTGACCCGCGTGGGCGCGGCGGGTGAGACTCTGAAGCCGGGGGGTGCTCGCCGTGTAGTCCCAGGACAGGCGGGTGTGCACCCGGGCCTGAAGATCGAGGTCCTGCATGCGGGCGAGGCTAACCGCACGCACCGGGTACCGGGAGAAATCTTTCAATGCCGCCAAACATCTTTCAGTGAAAGCCCGGCCTTCTTCCGGCCACGGGTAGCTTGACCGCGTGGCCAGCCCAGAAGAGCGAGAGCCAGAAGAGCGAGAACCGGAAGAGCGAGAGATCGAGCCTTCCGCCGGACAGCGGCTGCTGTGGTTCCTGGACCGATATCGGGGACACGACGGCGCCTTGAACTGCCCGATGATGTGCCGAATTCGAGGCCCGCTGGAAACGCAGGTGCTCAGGCAGTGCCTGGCGGCGGTGATCTCCCGTCACGAATCCCTGCGGTCGGTTTTCCGGGGCGGCGGACGCAATCTGCGCCAACTCGTGCGGGCGTCCGCGCCCGTCGACCTCAGGGTGCGGCCCCTGGACGGGGAGCCCGATCCCGAGCGGGCACTGCGCGAAGCCGTCGCCGAGGAACTCGCCACCCGCATCGACCCGACGCGGAGCGCGTTCCGCGTCACGCTGTGGCGGATCGCGGACGGCGACCACGTCCTGTGCCTCAACATGCACCACCTCGTCACCGACTCCTGGTCGTGCGGCGTCGTCTTCCAGGACCTGTGCGCCCTCCTCGACCAGGCTCGCGGCGGCAGCGCCGAACCAGCGCCGCCGGGACTGCCGTTCGGCGCGTTCGCCGAGTGGCAGCGCACCGCCCTGGACGGCGGTGAACTGCGCGGACAGCAGGAGTACTGGCACGACCGTCTGGCCGGGCTCGCCCTGTCCCCGCTGCCCGCCCGGGAGGTCCCGGGCGAGCGCCGTACCGCGCTGGTGCGGCGGGAACTGGACCGGGCCACGGTGGCCGGCCTGCGCGAGGCCGCCCGGTCCGGCCGCAGCACCCTCTTCGCGCTGCTGCTGACCCTCTACTACGCCGTGCTGCACCAGGCCACCGGCCACACCGACCTCGCCGTCGCCTCCCTGTACGCCAACCGGACCAGGCCCGAGCTGCGCAGGACCGTCGGGTTCCTGGCCAACATGGTGGTGCTGCGCACCCGGTTCGACCCCGCCGCCGGTGTCCTGGAGGCCCTGCGCGCCACCCATGCCACCGTCACCGGCGCCTTCCTCAACCAGGGCGTCCCCTACCAGCTGCTGCCGTTGCGGGAGGCACAGAGCCAGGGGGCGAGAGCCGACGACATCGTCTTCCAGATGCTCGCCGAGCCGGTCTACAGCACCACCGCGGGCGGCCTCGGCCTGGACGTACTGGTCCCCGACGGAGTGGGCAGCAGATTCGAACTCGAACTGGTTCTGGTGCCACACGAAGAGGGATTCCACGTGCTGCTCTTCTACAACGAGGGACGACTCGACGAGAAATTCGCCACCGAATTGTCAGAGCGTTATGTCGCGGCGGCCGAACGCGTCTCCCAGAACACCGACCTGCCCTTCGGCCGAGTCTGCTGAGTACCGCGGGAAACCAGGGGATCTTCATGCGAATAACGCTCGAGACGATGCGCACGGCCGTCGCCGACATCCTCGACGAGCCGCCCGGCGCCATCGGCGACCAGGACGATCTGACCGCCCTGGGCCTCGATTCGATGGCCATCATGAACCTCGCCGCGCTCTGGCGCCGCGAGGGCGCCGAGATCCGCTTCGGCGACCTCGTGGAGCGGCCGCGGCTGGCGGAGTGGTGGGCGCTGGTCGAGCGGGCCGCCGAAGCGGCGGCGGACGCGACAGGGCCCGCCGTCCCCGGCGCCGGCCCGCCCCCGGCCCCGTTCGACGAGTCCGCCGCCTTCCCCCTCGCCCCCATGCAGCACGCCTACTGGGTGGGCCGCGCCGACGGCCAGGTGCTCGGCGGCGTCGGCGGGCACTTCTACTTCGAGTTCGACGGACCGGGCCTCGACCCGGACCGGCTGGACGCGGCGCTGCGTGCGCTCACCCGCCGGCACGCCATGTTCCGTGCCCGCTTCCTGCCCGACGGCACCCAGCGCGTGACCGACCGGCCCACCGGCCTCACCGGCGTCCACGACCTGCGGGACGCGGACCCCGAGCGGGTCCGCGGCGAACTGGACCGGCTGCGCGCCGAACTCTCCCATCAGCGCCTCGACGCCGCAGCCGGCCCCCTGCTCGACGTACGCCTCACACTCCTGCCGGACGGCACGAGCCGGCTGCACCTCGACGTCGACATGCTGGTCTGTGACGCGATGAGCTTCCGCATCGCCCTCGCGGACCTCGCGCGGTACTACGACCAGCCCGAGCGGGAGCCCGAACCCCTCGGCTACAGCTATCCGCACTACCTGGCGGACCGGGCCGCCCGGCCGCCCGCCCACCTCGAACGGGACCGTGCCTACTGGGCCGGCCGGCTGCCCACCCTGCCCGGCGGGCCGCAACTCCCGCTGGCCGGACCGCCGGAGCGGCTGTACCGGCCCCGCACCGGCCGCCGCACCCTGTGGCTGACACCCAAGCGCCGTGAACGGCTCACCACCCGCGCCCGGGAGCACGGTCTGAGCCCGGCGATCGTGCTGGCCACCTGCTATGCCGAGGTCCTGGCCGCCTGGAGCGCGGAGAAGCGCTTCCTGCTCAACCTGCCGCTGTTCGACCGCGACCCGGTCCACCCGGACGTCCCCGCGCTCGTCGGAGACTTCACCAGCCTGCTGCTGCTCACCGTGGACGCCACCCGGGAGGAGTCCTTCGCCGAACGGGCCCGCCGGGTGCACGCCGACTTCCGCGAGGCCGCCGGACACAGCGCCTGCCCCGGCACCGACGTCCTGCGCGATCTGGCGCGCACCCGCTCCCGCAGCGCGGTCGCGCCGGTGGTGTTCACCTCGGCCCTCAGCATGGGCGAGCTGTTCGCGCCCGAGGTACGCCGGACGCTGGGCGAATCGGTGTGGCTCAGCTCCCAGACACCGCAGGTGTGGATGGACCTCCAGGCAGTCGAGCACGACGGCGGGATCCGGCTCGTCTGGGAGGCCGTGGAAGAGCTGTTCCCCGCGGGCCTGCTGGACGACATGGCCGCTGCCCTGGGCCGGCTCCTCGACCGGCTGACCGCGCCGGACGGCGACTGGACGGACCCCGTGCCCGACCTGCTGCCGGCGGCACAGCGTGCGGTCCGGGCCGCCGTCAACGCCACCGACAGGCCCTGCCCCGACCACGCCCTGCACGACCCCTTCTTCACCACCGCGCACCAGGAGCCGCACCGGCCCGCGCTGCTGTGGGCGGACGGCTCGCTGACCCGGGCGGAACTCGCCGACCAGGCCCTCAGGCTCGCCGGCCTGCTGCGCACCCGGGGAGTGGCCCCGGGCGACCCGGTGATGATCTCCCTGCCCAAGGGGCCCCGGCAGATCGTCGCCGTGCTCGGCGTCCTCGCGGCCGGCGGCACCTACGTACCCGCCGGCATCGACCAGCCCGAACACCGCCGCCGGCGCATCGCGGCCTCCTGCGGCGCACACCTGACCGTGACCGAGCGCACCCTCGACGAGGCCCGCACCGCGCCACCGCTGCCCGGGCCCCTCCCCGTACCGCCCGACCGGATCGCGTACATCCTCTACACCTCCGGATCCACCGGCGAACCCAAGGGCGTGGAGGTGCCGCACCGCAGCGCCGTGAACACCGTGGCGGCGCTCAACGAACGGTTCGGCCTCGGCCCCGACGACCGCACCCTCGCCGTCTCCGCGCTCGACTTCGACCTGTCGGTGTACGACGTCTTCGGACCCCTGTGCTCGGGAGGCGCGGTCGTCTGCGTGCGGCAGGAGGAGCGGCGCGACGCGCGGGCCTGGCTGGACCTGGTCCGCGGCCTGGACGTCACCGTCGTCAACTGCGTCCCCACCCTGCTGGAGATGCTCCTGGAGGCGACCGAGGGCGCCGCAGCCACCGCCGGGATCCGGGTGGCCCTGCTCGGCGGCGACCGGGTCGCCCCCGACCTGGCGGCGCGCGCCCGGCGCGTGTTCCCCGCCGTGCGGTTCGCCGGCCTCGGCGGCACCACGGAGACGGCCATCCACTCCACCGTCCAGGAGGTCGAGGAGGCGCCCGCGCACTGGACCTGCGTGCCGTACGGGGTCCCGCTGCCGGGCCAGCGCTGCCGGGTCGTCGACCCGCGCGGCCGGGACTGCCCGGACCGGGTGCCCGGCGAACTGTGGATCGGCGGCGCCTCGGTGGCCCGCGGTTACCGGGGCGATCCCGAACGCACCGCGGACCGGTTCGTGGAGCACGCCGGGCTGCGCTGGTACCGCACCGGCGACCTGGCCCGCTATCTGCCGGACGGCTCACTGGAGTTCCTGGGCCGGGCCGACTTCCAGCTCAAGGTGCGCGGGCACCGGATCGAACCCGGCGAGATCGAGGCCGCGCTGCGGGACCACCCCGCGGTGGCCGCCGCCGCCGTGGTCGGCGTCGGGGACCCGGCGACCCGGCTCGCCGCCGCGGTCGTCGCGCGCGAGCCGTCCGCGCCCGGCGACGAGCCGGCGGAGCCGCTCACCGAGGCGCTGCGGGAGCATCTGGCCGACCGGCTGCCGCCCGCCATGGTCCCGGACGTCCTCGCGGTGCTCGACGCGCTGCCGCTCAACACGAACGGCAAGATCGACCGCGGTGCGCTGCGAGACCTCCTCGCCCGCGACGAGCGCACCACCGCGGGACACGAGCCGCCACAGGGCGTCGTGGAGAGCCAGGTCGCCGAACTGTGGGGCGAGTTGCTCGGGGTGGAGCGGGTCGGGCGCGGCGACGGGTTCTTCGAGCTGGGCGGCGACAGCCTGCTCGCGACCCGGCTGCTGACCCGGCTGCGGGCGGCAGGACTGCACGGCGCCGATCTGGGACGCCTGTTCACCGCACCGGTCCTGCGCGACTTCGCCGCCGGACTCCGCCTCGGCCGGCCCACCCGGCTGCCACCGGTCACCCCCGACCCCGGCGACCGGTACACGCCGTTCCCCGCGACCGACATCCAGCGGGCCTACTGGCTCGGGCGCGGCACGGACTTCACGCTCGGCGGCGTCGGATCGTACTGGTACTGGGAGTTCGACGGCCGGGACGTGGACCTCAAACGCCTGGAGGACGCCTGGAACCGGCTCGTGGAGCGCCACGAGATGATGCGCGCGGTCTTCGACGAGGAGGGCAACCAGCGCATCCTCGAACAGGTCCCGCCCATCGCCTTCGAGGTCACCGACGCGCCGCCCGGCCAGGCCGAGGAGATGCTGCGGGCCCAGCGCACCGAGCTGGACCACCGCGTGTTCGACGTGGCGCAGTGGCCGCTGTTCCACATCGCCGCCACCCGCTACGACGGCGACCGCACCCGCATCTCGTTCGGCTTCGACTACATCGTCCTCGACGCGCTGAGCATCATGACGATCTTCTGGGAACTGTCCCGGCTGTACGACGACCCGGCGTGTACGCTGCCGTCCCTCGACGTCTCCTTCCGCGACTACGTCCTGCAGGCCGCCCCCGACCCCGAGGAGGTCGCCGCCGACCGGGCGTACTGGACCGGGCGTCTGCCCGAACTGCCGCCCGCCCCGGCGCTGCCGCTGGACGTCGCCCCGGAGCAGGCGGGCCGGCCCCGCTTCACCCGGCGCGAGTTCTTCCTCCCGCCGGACGCCTGGCAGGCGCTGACCCGGACCGCCCGCGGCACCGGACTGACCCCCTCGGCCGTGCTGGCCGCCGCCTTCGCGGACGTGCTCTCCGCCTGGAGCGCACAGCCCGAGGTCACCGTGAACCTGACCCTCTTCGACCGGCGCGAGGTCCACCCGGACATCAACAACATCGTCGGCGACTTCACCTCCCTGCTGCTGGTGGGCCACCGGCCGAAGGACGGCGACGGCTGGGCCGACGCGGCGCGCCGCTTCCAGCAGCAGATCTGGGAAGGGCTCCAGCACAGCTCGGTGTCGGCGCTGTGGGTGCTGCGCGAGCTGGCCCGGCGCACCGGCACGGCGGAGGTGGCCATGCCGGTCGTCTTCACCAGCACCCTCGGCGTCTCCGACCGGCTCGCCGACCTGACCATGCCCTTCGGCGAACAGGTGTACGGGCTCTCCCAGACCCCGCAGGTGTGGCTGGACTGCCAGGTCGTGGAGCGCGACGGCGGCATCGCCGTCAACTGGGACGCCGTCGAGGAACTGTTCCCCGCCGGGCTCCTGGACACCATGATCACCGCCTACGAGCGGCATCTGACCGGTCTGGCCCGGGCGGACTGGCGGCGGCCCGTCGCCGTGGAACTGCCCGCGGAGCAGGCCCGCGTCCGTGCCGAGGTGAACGCCACCGAGGCCCCGCTGAGCGGACGCCTGTTGCACGAACCCTTCTTCGCCGGTGCCGCCGCCGCGCCCGGCCGCCCCGCGCTGCTGTGGCGGGACGGACGACTGGACCACGGGGAACTCGCCGAGCGGGCCCTGCGGGTCGCCGGCGCGCTGCGGGCCGCGGGCGTCCGGCCCGGCGACACCGTCGCGATCGTGCTGCCCAAGGGGCCCGACCAGATCACCGCCGTGCTCGGCACGCTCGCCGCCGGCGCCTGCTACGTGCCGGTGGGCGTCGACCAGCCGCCGGTCCGGCGGGCGCGGATCCTGCGGCGCGCACGCGCCGTGGCCGTCCTCACCGACGCGGACCCGACGGCGGACGCCGGATGGCCGGACGGCGTCGCGGTGCTGGACGCGCAGTCCGCCCGCACGACCGCCGACCCCCTGGACGCACCGGTCACCGTGCCGGACACCGCGCTCGCCTACACCATCTTCACCTCGGGCTCCACCGGTGAACCCAAGGGCGTGGAGACCACCCACCGAGCGGCCGCGAACACCGTCGAGGACATCGGCGACCGCTTCTCGGTGGGGCCGGACGACCGTGTCCTCGCCCTGTCCGCCCTCGACTTCGACCTCTCCGTCTACGACCTCTTCGGCCTGCTGGGAGCGGGCGGTGCCCTCGTCCTCGTCGAGGAACGCGACCGGCGCGAACCGCACCGCTGGCTCGACCTGCTGCGCACCCATCGGGTCACCGTGTGGAACACGGTGCCGGCGCTCCTCGACATGCTGCTGACCGCGGCCGAGGGAGCGGACGGGCTCCCGCTGGAGCCGCTGCGCCTGGCCCTCGTCTCCGGCGACTGGGTCGGCCTCGATCTCCCGGGCCGGCTCGCCGCCCGCGCCCCGGACTGCCGGCTGGTGGCGCTCGGCGGCGCCACCGAGGCCGCCATCTGGTCCAACGCCCACCCCGTGACCGAGCCGCCGCCCGGCTGGCCCTCCATCCCCTACGGCCACCCCCTGCGCAACCAGCGATTCCGCGTGGCCGATCCGGCGGGCCGCGACCGCCCGGACTGGGTGCCGGGGGAGCTGTGGATAGGGGGCGCGGGCGTCGCCCGCGGCTACCGCGGCGACCCCGAGCGCACGGCAGCGCAGTTCGTCGAGCACGAGGGCCTGCGCTGGTACCGCACCGGCGACCTCGGCCGCTACCGGCCCGGCGGCATCCTGGAGTTCCTCGGCCGGGCGGACCAGCAGGTGAAGATCCGCGGCCACCGCATCGAACTGGGCGAGATCGAGGCCGCGTTGCAGGACCTGCCCGGCATCGCCCGGGCCGTCGCCCGCATCGTGGGGGAGCGTCCCCGGCACCGGATCGCGGCGTTCGCCGTGCCGGCCGGCGACCCGCCCGAACCGGTCGCGCTGCGCGCCGCCCTCACCGAACGGCTGCCCGGCTACATGATCCCCGAGCGCATCCGGATCGTGGACCGGCTGCCGCTGACCGCCAACGGCAAGGTGGACCGGGGCGCCCTGGCCGCCCTGCTCGACGAGGAGCCGTCCCAGGCCGACGAGGAGCCCAGGGGAGAGCTGGAGACCGCCGTCGCCGCGCTCTTCGCCGACCTCCTGGGCGTCGAACGGGTCGGCCGCACCGAGAGCTTCTTCGCGCTCGGCGGTGACAGCCTCACCGCCACCCGGGCCACCGAACGGCTGTGGAGCACCACCGGCGTCCGCCTCACCCTGCGCGGGTTCTTCTCCGCGCCGACCGTCGAGGCGCTCGCCCGTCTCATCGAGCACCGACGCGCCGAGAGCGCCCTGATCCCCATGGAAGAAGGAGTGCTATGAACCTGGCCGGGCTCTTGGCCGAACTGGAGGCCAGCGGTGTCGAGCTGTGGGAGGAATCGGGCAAGCTCCGCTTCCGGGCCCCGCAGGGCGCCCTGACCGGGGAGCAGCGGGCCCTCCTGAAGGCCCACAGGAACGACGTGCTCGACCTGCTCCGGGCCGGGCACGACCGGGTCACCGTGACCCCGCGCCCCGCCGAACGCCACGCTCCCTTCCCGCTCACCGACGTACAGACCGCCTACCTGCTCGGCCGTCGCGACGTCTTCGACTACGGGTCGGTCGCCTGCCACGCCTACGGCGAGCTGCGGTTCGCCACCCTCGACCCGGACCGCCTGGAAGCCGCCTGGCAGGCCCTGATCGACCGGCACGACATGCTGCGCGCCGTCGTGGAGGACGAAGGCGCCCAGCGCGTCCTTGAATCCACTCCGCCCTACCGCCTCGCGGTCACCGACCTGCGCTCGGCCACCGGCACCCAGACGGCGGCGGCGCTCGCGGCGGTGCGTGAGGAGATGGAGCACCAGGTCCTGCCCGCCGGCACCTGGCCGCTGTTCGACCTGCGGATCACCCTCCTCGCCGACCACGCCCTGCTGCACCTCTCGATCGACTTCCTCATCGCCGACTACATCTCCCTGCACCTCCTCCTCGACGAACTGCGCACCCTCTACACCGACCCGGACGCCACCCTGCCCGAACTGCCCGTCACCTTCCGGGACTACCTCCTGGCCGAACGCCGGCTGCGCCAGGGCCCGCGCCGGGAACGCGACCGCGCCTACTGGCTGGACCGGATCGACGACCTGCCCCCCGCCCCGCCGCTGCCGTTGCGCGAGGGACGGCGCAGGGGCGGGCCGGCCCGGTTCGACCGGCACCAGCTCGTCCTGGCCCCCGAACGCTGGCGCGCCCTGCGCCGCCGGGCCGTCGACCGCGGCCTGACCCCGTCCGGGGCCGTCCTCGCCGCCTACGCCGAGGTGATGGGCCGGTGGAGCGGACGCGAGCGCTTCACCCTCGACCTCACCCTCCTCAACCGGCTGCCCCTGCATCCGCAGGTCGCCGCCCTCGTCGGTGACTTCACCTCCGTGGAGCTGCTCGCCGTCGACCGCCGTCGGGGCACGACGTTCACCGAGCGCGCCACCGCCGTGCTGGGTCAGCTCTTCGAGGATCTGGACCACCGGCTGTTCACCGGCGTCGAGGTCCTGCGCGAACTCGCCCGCCGCCGCGGCCAGGAGGCCGCGCTGATGCCGGTCGTCTTCACCAGCGCCATCGGCCTGCGCGACCAGGACGCCCCGGACGGCACCGCGCACGCCGAGGACACCGCGGATCCCGAGGGCACGGTCCCCGACGGCGAACTGGTGCACGGCATCAGCCAGACCCCGCAGGTGTGGATCGACTGCCAGGCGATGGAGCGGCGCGGAGCCCTCTGCATCAACTGGGACGTCCGCGACGGCGTCCTGGACGAGACGGTCGTGGCCGACATGTTCACCGCCTTCCGCGATCTGCTGCACCGCCTGGCCGACGGCGACGACCCCTGGGAGTCGTCCTCGCCCGTCCGCCTGTCGGCCGCGCAGCTCGAGCGCCGTGACCGGGCCAATGCCACCGACGCCCCGCTGTCCGACGCGCTGCTGCACGAGGGCGCGCTCGCCGCCGCGCTGCGCACCCCCGACGCCCCCGCCGTGATCGCCGGGGACCGCCGGCTGACCCACGGCGACCTCGCGGCCCGCGCCGCCGCCGTGACCCGGGCGCTGCGCTCGGCCGGATGCGCGCCCGGCGATCCGGTCGCGATCGTCGCCGACAAGGGCTGGGAACAGATCGCGGCGGTCCTCGGCGCGCTGTCCGCGGGCGCGGTCTACATCCCCGTGGACACCCACCAGCCGGCCGCACGCCGCGAGCGCATGCTGCGCGACGCCGGGGTCCGGCACGCCCTGGTCCGCTCCGGCACCACAGGGCTGCCCGCCGACGTCACCGCGATCACCGTCGACACGTTCCCGCCCGAGCCCGTGCCCACCGGGCTGCCCGAGCGGCTGCGCGCTCCGGACGACCTCGCCTACGTCATCTACACCTCCGGCTCCACCGGCAGCCCGAAGGGCGTGATGATCACGCACCGGGGCGCGGTCAACACCATCGACGACATCAACCGCCGTTTCTCCGTGGGCCCCGAGGACCGGGTGCTGGCCCTGGCCAACCTGGGCTTCGACCTGTCCGTCTACGACGTCTTCGGCGTCCTCGCCGCCGGCGGCTGCCTGGTCCTGCCCGACCCCGCCCGCCGGGCGGACCCCTCGCACTGGGCCGCGCTCCTGGCCGAGCACGACGTCACCCTGTGGAACTCCGTGCCCGCCCAGCTCCACATGGTCAACGAATACCTCGGCACCAGCCCGGTTCCGCTGCCCCGCCTGCGCCTGGCCCTGCTGTCCGGCGACTGGATACCGGTCCGGCTGCCCGACAGCATCCGCGCCAAGGTGCCCGGACTGCGCGTGATCTCCCTCGGCGGCGCGACCGAGGCGTCGATCTGGTCCATCCTCCATCCCGTCGACGGCGAGGTCCCCGAGGACTGGCCGTCCATCCCGTACGGCACCCCGCTCGCCAACCAGCGTTTCCACGTCCTGGACGCCCGGTTCGAGCCCTGTCCCGAGCTGGTCGCCGGCGACCTGTACATCGCGGGCGCGGGCCTCGCCGCGGGCTACCTGCACGACGAGGAGAAGACCGCCGAGCGCTTCGTACGGCATCCCGTCACCGGCGAACGCCTCTACCGGACCGGCGACCTGGGGCGCTATCTGCCCTCGGGCGAGATCGAGTTCCTGGGCCGGAACGACCGGCAGGTCAAGATCCGCGGACACCGCATCGAGGCGGCCGAGGTCGAGGCGGCCCTGCAGTCCCATCCGGCGGTCGCCGCGAGCGCGGTGATCGTGGAGGGTGAACGGCCCCTGGAACGCCGCCTCGTGGGCTTCGCGCAGACCGCCCGCGCCACCCGGGGCGCCGCCGAGCGGACCGACGGCGCCGCCCTCGTCGCGGCCGTCGCCGAGGAAGGCGAGGAGGTCCGCTCCGGCGTGGACGCCGAGCGGGTGGTCGGCTTCGCCCGGCACCTCGACGAGGCCGCCCTGCTGGCCATGATGGACGTCCTGCAGAGCAGCGGGCTGTTCCCGGACGAGGGGACCCGGCACCCGCTGCCCGAGATCCTCGCCGCCGCGAAGGTCGCCCCGAAGCACCACCGCCTGGTGCGCCGCTGGCTCGCCGCCCTCGTCCGCGAGGGCCACCTCGAGCACCGGCCGCAGGACGGCTACCGGGCGCTGCGCCGGGCCGCGCCGGGCGCCGTGGAGGAGGCATGGCGGCGGGTCGACGCGACGCTGCCCTCCGCCCAGGACGGCTCGCAGCTCCTGCAGTACTTCCGCACCGCGACCGCCCACCTCCCGCAGCTGCTGCGCGACGAACAGGACCCCGTGCAGCTGCTGTTCCCCGAGGGCAGCATCGACATCCAGGAAGCCGCCTACACACAGGGCTTCCTCAACTCCTACCTCAACCGCATCGCCACCTCGGTCGTGCGCCGCATCGCCGACGACCGCGCCCGGCACGGCACCGTGCACCTGCTGGAGGTCGGCGCCGGGGTGGGCGGCGTCAGCGTCGAGGCGGTGCCCCGGCTGGCCGGCACCGACTGCTCCTACCTCTTCACCGACGTCTCGCAGTTCTTCCTGAACAAGGCCGCCGAACGGTTCGCCGACTTCCCGTGGGTCGACTACGCCCTGTTCGACATGAACGAGGACTTCCGCCCCCAGGGGATCGAGCCGAACTCGCTCGACCTCATCCTGTGCGGCAACGTCATGCACTACTCCCGCAACGCCACGACGGTCCTGGACCGGATGCGGCAGATGCTGGCCCCCGACGGCTGGCTGGTGTTCATCGAGACGACCCGCGACAACTACCAGATCCTCACCTCCATGGAGTTCCTCTTCGACGCCACCGCCGGCGACTTCGAGGACGTGCGCCAGGGCAAGGACCAGACGTTCGTGGCCCGCGACCAGTGGCTCGAGCTGATCTCCCAGGCGGGCGGTGAGACCGTGCTCTGCCTGCCCGGCCAGGACGACCCGCTCTCGGCCATCGGCATGCACGTCTTCGCCGTCCGCTTCAAGGCCGACCGGGCCCGGGTGGCACCCGCCGAACTCGTCGCACACCTCACCGAACGGCTGCCCGAGGAGATGGTCCCCGCACAGATCCAGGTCGTCGACGAACTGCCGCTCACGGACAACGGCAAGGTGGACCGGCGCACCCTGAGGTCCTGGCTCACCCCACGCCGGACCGCCGAGCAGACCCGCGGCGCGGACCCCGCCCCGATGACGGACCTGGAGCGCCGGATCACGGCATTGTGGTGCCGCGTCCTGGACACCCCCGCGGTGGGCAGGGACGACACGTTCTACGAGGCCGGCGGCGACTCCCTGCTCGCCGCCCAGCTCGTCGGAGCGCTGCGGGAGGAACTGCCCGAGGCCGAACACACCCTGTTCGACGAGCTGTTGCGCGAACTCCTCGACGGGGCGAGCATCCATCACCTCGCAGGGGTCCTCACCACGGCCCCGGCACCCCAGGCGGCCACGCAGCCGACCGCCCCCGCCGTCCCGGTGCCGACCGCGTCCGCCGGCACCCCCGACGACCGGCTCTGGGCGGTGTTCCGCGAGGGCTTCCCCGCCGGCGGCTCCCACCAGGAGCTGTGCGCCCGGCTGGAGGAGACCGGCCCGCTGCTCGACGCCTCGGCCGCGCACCCCCTCAGCGCCCACCTGGACACCGCGCCGCACGCCGTGATCGAGCGCGTCGCCCATGAGCGGGCCCGGCTGCTGCGCGCCACGGGACACACCCGGTTCCGACTGGTCGGGGCCCACAGCGGAGCCCTGCTCGCGGCCGAGACGGCCCGGCAGCTCATCGAGGGCGGCGCCGACGTCGACCTGACCGTCATCAGCAGCTATCCGCTGCCCGCGGTGGTCGAGGACCCCGTCTTCGCCGAGTACCTCTTCGCCCTCGGCAGCGGAGCGGACCCCCGTGACCTGGGCTGGCCCGACCAGCCTGCGGCCGGAGCGGCCCTGGCCGCCGTCCTGGCCCGCACGCCCGGCAGGGTGCCCGACGGTGCGCTCGCGGCACTGGACGACGGCCTCTCCGGTACCGCGGCCGCGTTCGCCCGGCTGGCCGCCACCCCCGCCGACGAGCGGCGGGCCCGTCTCGCCGCGGCCCTGGGCAGCACCACGGACGCCGTCCAGGAACGGTACGCGGCCCACCGCCTGCTCGCCGAGGCCGCGGCCGCCCACCGGCCGGACCCCTTGGCGGGGGACGTCACCCTGCTCCTGCACCGCGACGACACCCCGCTGTGGCCGACGCTCGCCGCCGACGCCACCCGCTACTGGGACGAGCTGAGCCTGGGCCGGCTGCGGACCCGCTCCGTCCCCGGCGACCACTTCACCTGCCTGTCCGCCGGCCACGCGGCCGAACTGGCCGCCGCCCTCACCGCTCCCGCGACTCATCAGGAGGACACCCGGTGACCACCACCCTCGCCGTCCTCGGCGGCTACGGCGCGGTCGGCGCGGTGGCCGCACGCGAACTGGCCGCCACCCACCCCGAGGCACGACTGCGCATCGGCGGCCGCCGCCTCGACGAGGCGACCCGCTGCGCCGACCGCATCGGCGGCCGCGCCGAGCCGCACGCCGTCGACCTGACCGACCCGGACTCGCTCGCCGCGTTCTGCGCCGGCAGCCAGGTCGTCGTCAACTGCGCGGGCCCCTCCTACCGCGTGCTGGACAAGGTCGCACGGGCCGCCCTCGCCGCCGGCGCCGACTACGTCGACGCGGGCGGCGACGAACCCGTCCACCGGGCGCTGTCCGAGCAGGACCCGGCGGAGCAGGGCCGCGCCGCCGTCCTCACCGCCGGCATGATGCCCGGCCTGACCGGCCTGCTGCCGCGCTGGCTCGCCGCCCAGGGAGTGGACGAACCCGAGCAACTGCTCGGCTACGTCGGCACCATGGACCGGCTCACCCCGGCCGGCGCCGGCGACTACCTGCTCAGCCTCGGCGGGGCCTACGGCGAGGCCCAGTCGGCCTGGCGGGGCGGCGCCCGGGTGCTGCGCGTCCTGCAGCCGCTCACCGACACCGAACTGCCCTTCTTCCCGGGCACGGTCAGCGCCTACCCCTACCTCAGCTACGAGGTCGAGCGGCTCGCCCGCGACCTGGGACTGGCCACCGTCGACTGGTACAACGTCTTCGACGGCGGCTCCCGGATGCTCAAGGCCCTCGGCCGCCTCCAGGGCGCCATGACCGGACAGAGCGCACTGGAGCCCGCCGCCCGCGAACTCATCGAGGCCGCCGGCCTCGACCTGTTCGGACGCGACCCCTACCAGCTGTTCGCCCTGCAACTCACCGGGCGCAGCGCGGGCCGGGAGACGGCGCGCTCCCTGGTGCTGCGGGGCACCGACACCTACGAACTGACCGGCGCGGTCGCCGCCGTCGCCGCCCAGGCGCTGCTCGCCGGCCGGGTACCCGCCGGGGTCCACTACGCCGCCGAGGTGCTGGACCCCGACCTCGTCGTCCAGCGGCTGAGGGACCTGGCGGCGGTGACCTCGCTGGACCTCTTCGACCACCCGCTGGCCGAGGCGTGCGCCACGGAGGAGGGCGAACTGTGAGCGGCGAACGGCCCCGGATCGTGGTGGCCGGCACCAAGTTCGGCCGCATCTACCTCGCGGGCGCGGCCCGTCCCGACTCCCCGTACGCGCTCGCCGGGATCCTGGCCCGCGGCAGCGAGCGCTCGGCGCGCATCGCCCGCCACTACGGCGTACCCCTGTTCACCGACCCGGAGCAGATACCCAAGGACGTCGAGGCCTGCTGCGTGGTGGTCGGCGCCGGCATCAACGGCGGCCCCGGTGCCCGGCTCGCCCAGCAGCTCATGGCGCGCGGCCACCACGTCCTGCAGGAACACCCGCTGCACGCACGCGAGCTGGCCGACTGCCTTCGCACGGCCCGGGAACACCGGGTGGCGTACCGGCTGAACAGCCACTACGTGCACGTCGAGCCGGTGCGCCGGTTCATCGCCGCCGCCCGCCGGCTGCTGGCCGGACAGCGTGCCCTGCACATCGACGCGGCCTGCGCGTTCCAGGTGCTGTACACGCTCTTCGACATCCTCGGCCGTGCGCTGGGCGGCGTCCGGCCCTGGGGTTTCGGACCGGTGTGCGACCTGCCGCCCGCACTGCGGGACCTGGCGGACGCACCTCCCGTCTACCGCAGCCTGGACGGGGTGATCGCCGGGGTGCCGTGCACCCTCCGGCTGCAGAACGACATGGACCCCGCCGACCCCGACAACCACACCCACCTCTTCCACCGCATCACCCTGCACACCGAGGGAGGGCACCTCACGCTGCTCAACACCCACGGCCCGGTCCTGTGGAGCCCCCGTCCGCACATGCCGGGCGACATGCGAGAGACCGTCCGCATGGAGGAGTCGCGAGCGGCCCACTTCGGCCACCTCAGCGCCGAGCCGCTCGGACCCGCGACCGGCCCCGACTACCGGGACATCCTCGGCGAGCTGTGGCCGGAGGGAGCGGTGGGAGCCCTCAGGGCGCTGCGCGGGGACATCGAGGGCGGCACGGACCCGGGCAGGGACGGCCAGTACCACCTGACGCTGTGCCGGCTCACCCGCGAGGTCGGGGACCGCTTCGGACCGGTCCGCCTGCACCGCGACACGCCCGAACCCCGCGTCCTGCCCGCCACGGCCCTCACCGAGGGCACGCCGGCACCGAGGAACCGTTCATGAACCCGCCGAGCAACGCCCGTACCGCACCGACCTCTTCGGACCTCGCCGTGTGGTTCCGCCGCTACTGGCCGCGGCCTTCGGCACGGCGCCGCGTCGTGCTGTTCCCGCACGGCGGCGGCGCCGCCAGCTTCTACCGCGGGCTGGCCAAACGGCTCCTGCCGGCCGCCGAACCGCTGATCGCGCAGTACCCGGGGCGCGAGGACCGGCTGGAGGAACGCCACATCACCGAGATGGCCGAGCTGGCGGACCGGATCAGCGCCGCGCTGCTGCCCGCGCTGGACCGCGAGTTCGTGCTCTTCGGACACAGCATGGGCGCGGCCGTCGCCCATGAGGTGGCGCTGCGGCTGGAGCACGAGCACGGGGTGACCCCGGCGCTGCTGTGCCTGTCCGGCCGGCCCGCCCCACGCCACCACAAACCCGGCAGCAAGCACCTCGACGACGAGGCCCTGTGGGACGAACTCGGCCGCCTGGGCGCGACCCCGTCCCTGCTGCTCGACAATCCGCAGGTCCGGCGTGTCGTCCTGCCCACCCTGCGGGCCGACTACCGCCTCGTGGAACGGTACCGGCCGGGCACGGGCCCGGTGCTGTCCTGCCCCGTCGCCGCCTGCCTCGGCGACGACGACCCGGAGGTCACCCCCGTGGAGGCCGAGGCCTGGTCGGAGGTCTCCCGCGGCGGCTTCACCTTCCGCCTCTTCACGGGGGACCACTTCTACTTCCGCGGCCAGGAGGACGCCCTCGCCGGCTGGCTGCTCACCACAACGGACCGGGAGGCCGCATGATCGTCAGGCCCACCGTCGAGGCCTACGCCGAGGCGCACTCGACGGGCGAACCACCGGAGCTGGCGGCTCTGGCCGAGGAGACCCGCAGCCGGTGCGAGATCCCGCAGATGATGGTCGGCCCGCTGGAGGGCCGCCTCCTCGCCCTGCTGGTCCGGATGCTGCGCCCGCGCACCGTCCTGGAGATCGGCACCTTCACCGGCTACTCGGCGCTGTGCATGGCGGCGGAACTCCCGCCGGACGGCACCCTGGTGACCTGCGAGGTGGATCCGGCGCACGCCGAGATCGCACGGCGGCACTTCGCCGCCTCGCCCTACGCCGACCGGATCGAGCTGCGGCTGGGACCGGCGCTGGAACAGCTCAAGAGCCTGGACGGGCCCTGGGACTTCGTGTTCATCGACGCCGACAAGGTGGGCTACGGCGACTACTACGACGCGGTGCTGCCCCGGCTCGCCGAGGGCGGACTCATCGCCGTCGACAACGTGCTGCAGTTCGGCGGCGTGGCCAACCCCCTGGACCAGAAGGCGGACACCGTGGCACTGCGGGAGTTCAACGAGAAGGTCCGCGACGATCCCAGGGTGGAACAGGTGGTGCTGACGGTACGCGAGGGCATCACATTGATCCGCCGCGTCTGACGTCGCGGAATTCCCTGATCCGGTACTTGGAAAGTTCTTTATGAACCCTGAAAGATTGCGCCGGGACCGACGCGCCGGACCATAGGCTCTCGGCGACGGGCGAAGCAAGCGAAAGCCGCAGACATCGACCGCGGAAGAAAGCGAGCGGGATTTCCCTCATGAGCCTGCACGGAAAGACCTTCCTCGTGACCGGTGCCGGCAGCGGCATCGGGCGCGCCGTGGCGCGGCACCTGATCGGCGAGGGCGGCCGCGTCGTCCTGGTCGGCCGGCGGGCCACGGCCCTGCGCGAGACCGCCGGGGCGGCGGCGGACGAGCAGGCCCTCGTGCATCCGGCGGACGTCGCCCGGCCCGCCGCGGCCGCCGGTGCCGTACGCGCCGCACTGGACCGCTTCGGCGGGCTCGACGGCCTGGTCAACAACGCCGGACTGGCTCGTTTCGGTCCGCTGGCCGACGCCGATCCGAACGATCTGACGGCCATGCTGGACGTCAACCTGCTGGGGCCGGTCCACCTGATCCGGGCGGCGCTCCCCGCGCTCCGGGCCGCCGGCGGATCGGTGGTCAACGTCTCCTCCGTCGGCGGTGTCCTGGCCATGCCCCGCCGGGCGGTGTACGGCGCGTCCAAGGCCGCCCTGAACAGCCTCACACGGTCCCTGGCCCGGGAACTCGCCCCGCACGTCCGGGTCAACGCGGTGCTGCCCGGCCCGGTCGACACCCCGATGTACGACGATCTCGGGCTCGCGCCCGAACAGGTGGCGCAGTTGCGCGACGACATGGTCGAAAGCACCCCGCTGGGCCGGTTCGGAACCCCGGACGACATCTCCTCCTGGGTGTGCCGGCTGCTCGACCCGGAGGCCGCCGGATGGGTCACCGGCGCTCTCATTCCCGTCGACGGGGGCCGCACTTCGTAATTCCGTCACTCGTTGTTTCGTAGAGCAGTCCGGTAGCGCGAAGAGCATTCCGGAAAGGACGAGGGAGAACAAGAATGAGCAGCGAAGAGGTTTCCACCGTCTATGGCCGTGAGGAATTCAAGCGGGTCGACGTCGGTGCCGTCATGCGTGACGGTCACCCCGACATCAGCGACGGCGACCAGCTCATCGTGGACCTGGTGGCCAAGAAGCGCGAGTCGGCCGGGCGTCCGCTGACCGTCATCGACGTGGGCTCCGGATCGGGGGTGCTCTCCGAAATGATCGCGCAGCGCCTCCCCGACTGCCGGGTGATCGCCAACGAGATCGCTCCCAACCCGGCCCGGCAGGCCCGCGAGCGGCTGGCCGGCCACCCCCGCGCCGAGGTCTTCACCGACTCCGTCATGGACTGGAAGGACCCGCTCGACGTCATCATCTCCTGGGGCAGCCACCACCACCTGCCGCACAGCCACCTCCAGCACGCGCGCGGCCTCCTCGAGGACGGCGGCGTGCTGATACTCGGCGACGAGTTCTGTCCCGAGTACTGCACCGACGAGGACGTCAAACGGCTGAGGAACGCCGACGTCATCGAGTTGGGCGGCGGCTACCTGCTCGCCAGCCGGCAGGAGATCGAGGCGTACCGCAAGGACGGCACCGTCCCCGAGTGGTCCCGCACCCTGGAGGACCGCCGTCGCCGCACGCTGTGGAACTGGTACAAGTTCGTCATCGACTACGCCATCGAGCGGGACCACTGGCCGGTGGCGATCGCCGAGATGCAGATCACCAAGGACGACATGGTCACGTCGTTCGAGGAGGAGCACAAGCTGTCGCCGCTCATCGTCGAGCACGAACTGGCCGTGAACGGGTTCGAGCAGATCGCCAAGCACGTCATCGGTGACCGGCCCGCCGCGCTGCAGAGCTTCTTCATCTACGAGTTCGTCCCGGCCAACGGGGCCGCCGACGACGGCGACGGCGACCGGTGATGGGCCGGGTCTCACACGCCGGCACCATCCCCCCGTCCTGCCTGCACGCGGTCTTCCGCGCGGCGGAGGAGCGGGAGCGGACCACCGGCCGGCCGGTCGTCAAACTCCACGTCGGCGAACCCTACTTCCCGCCGCCGCGCGAGGTCGCCCTGGCGGTGGAGCACGCGGTGCACACCGGCCGGACGGCCTACACCTCCGCCGAGGGCATGCACGCGCTGCGGGAGGCGCTGGCGGTCAAACTGGAGACGGAGAACGGCCACCGCACCAGTCCCGAACGGGTGTTTGTGACACCGGGCTCGTGCCAGGGGCTCGCCGCGCTCTTCCAGTCCCTCGTGAGTCCGGGCGACGAACTGCTGATGCCGGAACTGCACTGGCCCATCCACCTCCAGCAGGTCCTGCTCGCGGGCTTCCGGCCCGTGTTCTACGCCCTCGGACCCGGATACCGACCCCTGCTGGAGTCCCTGCGCGAGTCCGTCACCCCCCGCACCCGGGCCGTGCTGGTGAACTCCCCGGCCAACCCGACCGGTGCGGTGCTCGACGCCGAGACGATGGCCGGCATCCTCGAACTCGCCCGCGAGCACGACCTGCAGATCATCAGCGACGAGGCGTACGAGCACTTCGTGTACGAGGGCGAGCACGTCTCGTTCGCCTCACTGGAGAGCGGCGTGCCCGAGGAGGAACGATGCGTCTACAGCACGTTCACCTTCTCCAAGAGCCTGGCGATGACCGGATACCGGCTGGGGTACGTGGTGACGCCCCACGCGGACGCCGCGCACGCCCTGCGCGTGGTGCAGGAGGCGAGCATCATCGGCCCCTCGACGCCCGTCCAGTACGCCGGCCTCACCGCACTGAAGGCGGAGGACAGCGCCCGGGCCAACGCGCGGATGGTGCGCGCCAACCGCGACCGGGCCCTGCCCGCCCTGCGCGAGGCGGGCCTGCTCGCCGAACTGCCGCAGGGCGGCTGGTACGCCGTGATCGACGTCGGCTCGACCGGCGTCGACGCGGAAACCTTCGCCGCGAGCCTGCTGCGGACCCACGAGGTGGGCGTGGCTCCGGCCGCCGGGTTCGCGCTGCGGCCGGTGTTCTCGGACGACGGCCGGGTGCTGTCGTCCGACCCCGCGCCCGAGGCCCGCACCCTGGTCCGGCTGGCGTTCTGCGGCGACCCCGTGGAACTCGACACGGGCGTCTCGCGGCTGCTCGCCCACGCGAAGGACCTGCGCTCCCGGGGCGGATCACCGTGAAGGACCAGGACTACGCGGGATATCTGCGCCTGGAGCGGCTGCTGTCGCTGCAGGACCCGCTGTACCCGGCCGGCGACGACCCGGCCACCGGCTCGGCCGAGCTGTTCTTCATCGTGGCCCACCAGACCAGCGAGCTGTGGCTCGTGCAGGTGCTGCACGACCTGGACGCGGCGACCGAGGCACTGGTGTGCGCCGACGGGACGGGGACTCCCGACGGCGCGGAGCAGGCGCTGGAGCACCTGGGCCGGGCCGTGGCGGTGCTCGGCGTGCTGGGGGAGACGGTACGGCTCCTGGAGCGGCTTCCGGTGCAGAGATTCGCCGCGTTCCGCCCCCGGCTGGGCAGCGCCAGCGGAGCCCAGTCGCGCAACTTCCACGAGCTGGAGGTGCGCATGGGCACCGCGGACGAGGCCGAGAGCCCGCTGTACCGGGCCTTCCTCAAGTCGCTCGCCGCACGCGGCACCAGTGTGGAGGAGGTCTGCCGGCTCGGGGCCGCGGGTGCGGGCGCGCCCCACCGGCTCGCGGAGACCCTGCTCGACCTGGGGTACCGCTTCTGGCAGTGGAAGGTGGCCCACCTGGTGCTGGTCGACCGCGCGCTGGGCGGTCTGTCCGGGACGGGCGGCACGGCCGGCGCCGCCTATCTGGTCTCGCGGGCCCGCATGCCCTTCCCGGAACTGCGGTCGGCCCGGGAGCGACTGCACCGGGACGAGCCCGAGACCTGACGGACGCGGCTGCGGGAAGGGCGCCTGCCCTGGCCAGGCGCCCTCCACCAGCGCCACCTCGTCAAAGCCGCGCCCTGCCGCCGAATTGCCCAAGCACGCCGGCAACTCGGTGCGCAGGACCGATGCGTCGGGTCACCTCATCACCGACCTGAGCACGTGTGACCTCGGCACCGTGTACACGGAGCCCGGCGGGCTCTTCCAGTCCCACAACTCGGGGTCGATCAGTTAGCCGTCAGTCCTGATCATTCAGCCGTCAGCCGCAGGTGCGTACCGGAACTCCGGGCCGTAGGTGGCCCCGCTGCCGTCGGGCAGAGGACGCTCCATCAGCGCCGGAGCACGGTCCTGAAGCGCGGCCATCTGGTCCACGGCTTTCGCCACAAGCGCCTCCGCCTCCGACGACAGGCCCGTCCGCCAGGCTGCTTCCAGGGATCGCAGCAGCTCGCTGTAGGCCTGGTTGAACTCGTCCAGGAGGCGCCGCGTCCCGGTGTCGGGGGCCGATGCGCCCGTCGTCCCCCAGCCGCCCGGCGGGACGGTGGCCATGCGCAGGCATCGCGGCATGGGGATCTCGTCGCCCTCGAACCTCCATCCGTCCGGCGTCTCGACGAACTTGCGGCCGTACTGGATCTCCCTGAAGACGAAGTAGTGGGCCAGCTCGCCGGCGTCCCCGGGATGCGGATTCAGCGGCGACGCCGACGTCCCCTCACCCTGTTCCTTGATCACACCGATCGCCGCCTCGACGTCGGCGAGCGACCCGAGCGGCACGACGTCGTTGCCCTGCCCGTGGTGGGACAGGTCCATGGTGAGCTGGCGAGTGCCGGTGATCAGCTCCGGACGCTCCCGGAACGCGTCCAGGACGGCACTGTAGAAGGCCCCGATCGAGGTGTGGGTCTCCGCGTCCGCGAGTGCGTGGTCGGGTTCCTCGATGCGCGCGTACATGTCCAGGGAGTCCTTGGTGAGCCCGCTCAGGGAGACGATGAGTCCGGGCCGTACGTCGCCGGGCAACGGGCCCGGGTACCGGGGCACCGTCCTCTCGTCCGCGAGCCGGGGCGCGCCGCCGATGGTGGTGAGCATGTTGCCGGCGAGGGCCAGGTGCGACATCTCGTCGAAGATGATCTCTCGGACTGCATGGAACACCCCCGCGTCCTGGTCCGGGTCCTTGATCGACCACAGGCCGCACAAGTAAGGCGGCAGCGTGGCGAGTTCCAGCAGAACGGCCTGTTGCAACGAATCCCTCAACCACGCCGCGTCACGTCGCTCGGCAGGTTCCCGCATCAATTCGACGATCCTGTTGCTCGGGTAGTCGGTCACCGCAGTCACTCCTCGATGAGATGGCCCACGACGTCATCAGAGGTCCCGCGAAGTGTGTTTCGCCAACGGGATTCGATCTCCCCCAGGTCGTTTCATGGTACGTCGGAGAACCCCACGTTGCCTGTCTGAACCACATCTCCACGGGTGGCGCAAGTCGGAGCGCAGGTGCACGCTGAAAGGGGAGGGTGAAAAGCAGCGACGCTCATCAAGGCTGTTCCACGCCCGTATGAGAGGGAAACCGGCATGGCCGAGAACATGATGAAAGGTCAACAAAACGACCTCACCACTCTGTTGGAACGGGCGGCCAAGCGTAGTTCGACCGTTCCCTTCGAAGGCTACAGCCGCGAGGACGGAAACATTCCCGGCAACATATTGCTGGTCGCGTCCGACGAAGTCGTCTACTCGTTCGCCAATTCCGACATCATGGAGCGGGAACAGATCGGCGAGGACCGGATCAGGGTATGGGTGCGGGCAGGAGCCACGGCGTTCCGCCTGAGCCGGATACGCGCCGGTGAATCCGCGGACCCGTTCACCGTGGCGATGGAGCACATCGCACCCCCGGTCGCCTCCCTGCTGGCCGGTGATCCGACCCCGGCCGACGTGTCCGTGACCGCCGAGCAGATGGAGCACATCGCCCCTCCGCAGGCCGAGGAGCTGCCGGACGCTCCCCGGTACGCCGCCGGGGAGTCGGCTCAGGTGTCGATGGTCCGTGTCGTGCCGCCGCTGTCCTCCGTGGGGCGGTACTGGATGAACAGTTGCCTCGGCGGAGACACGTTCGACAACAACTGCGCGCATTTCCTCTCGGACGCCTTCATCCGCGCGGGATACACGGACCTGGCCTCGGGCAATCCGTACATCAACGCCCGGTGCTACACCTACGCCCATCGGCCCCTCCGGGCGCGCGAGATGTGGGCCTGGTTCCGGTCCAGAGCGGTGACCACGAGCAACGTCGCGAGGCGGAACACGGGATGGTGGGCCGTCTTCCAGCTCAACGAGGCCGTGTACTGGGGTGGTCACGTGCTCCTGTTCGACACCGACGCATGGACGTACTACGGCACGGGCTACTACGGAGCCTGGAACCAGTACCTCTACCAGTGGTGACCGGGGCGTCGATGCCGGCCGGCCGGTTATGGGCGGTGAAAGTTGAAATCGCCATGGTTGAAGCGTCCTATATTGCCGCCGCAATGGAAATGCGCCTGACGGGCAGAAGGCGTTGCCACGTCACCCGGTGGAGTCCGCCCGCGCCCCGGGTGTCCTCGACCGGCCGAGTGCCGCGAGCACGAACGTGACGCTGATGAGCAGGGCCCAGGCGCCGAACTTGCCGACGCCGACGGGCTGCCACCCGTGGAGTTGGTACGGGTAGCGCCAGGCGCCCACATAGGTGGCGACGTTCTCCGCCACCCACAGGAAGAACCCGATCAGCGTGAAGGACAGCGCGAGCGGCATGCTGCGGCGTACCCCGCGCACCGTGAAGCGTACGGAGGTGCCCGCGGTGACGGCCACGAGGAGGGCCGCGAGGAGCCAGCGGGCGTCGGGCAGCCAGTGGTGGCTGAAGAAGTTGATGTAGATGCCGGCGGCCACCAGCGCCGTCGCCCGTGGCCGGTAGCGACACAGCTCCAGGTCGAACAGGTGCCAGGCCCGGCAGATGTAGCTGCCGACGGCCGCGTAGAGGAAGCCCCCGTACAAGGGAACGCCCGCGAACTTCAGCACGGCCGGCTCCGGGTAGCTCCACGAGCCCTGCGAGACCTTCACGAGTTCGAACGCGAGGCCGATGACGTGGCAGGCGCTGATGACGGCGACGTCCCGTCCGCTCTCCCAGCCGCGCCGCCAGAACAGCAGCGTGAGCAGCACGCCGTAGACGACGAGCAGGTCGTAGCGGGCCACCGGGAGCCGTGGCAGCAGGGTCGAGGTCGCCACTCCGGACAGCAGGGCGATGGCGAAGGCACAGGCCCGGGTCTGGTTCCAGGTGAAGTCGAGCAGCTGGCCGAGCAGGGAGGCCGGGGGACCGGCCGACTTTGTAGTGAGCATGGTGAGAAGGGGGACGCTGCGCGGCCCCCTTCGGGTTGCCCTGGGCCCGCCGGCACGGCGGGCCCAGGGCAGGCGCCTTACGGGCAGAGTTTCAGGTAAGGCGCCTTTCTCGTGCGTTTAGAAGAAACCGAGCTTCTTCGGCGAGTACGACACCAGCAGGTTCTTCGTCTGCTGGTAGTGCTCCAGCATCATCTTGTGCGTCTCGCGGCCGATCCCGGACTGCTTGTAGCCGCCGAACGCCGCGTGCGCCGGGTAGGCGTGGTAGCAGTTGGTCCAGACGCGGCCCGCCTGGATCGCGCGGCCCGCCCGGTAGGCGGTGTTGACGTCCCGGGTCCACACACCCGCGCCGAGGCCGTACAGCGTGTCGTTGGCGATCTTGACTGCGTCGTCGAAGTCGTCGAAGGAGGCCACCGAGACGACCGGGCCGAAGATCTCCTCCTGGAAGATCCGCATGCGGTTGTCACCCTCGAAGATGGTCGGCTGGACGTAGTAGCCGCCCTTCAGCTCGCCGTCGTGCTCGACGCGTTCCCCGCCCGTGAGGACCCGCGCGCCCTCCTGCCGACCGATGTCCAGGTAGGAAAGGATCTTCTCCAGCTGATCGTTGGAGGCCTGGGCGCCGATCATCGTCTCCGTGTCGAGCGGGTGTCCCGGCTTGATCCGCCGGGTGCGTTCGACCGCCGCGTCCAGGAACTCCGCGTAATGGCCACGCTGGATCAGCGCCCGGGACGGGCAGGTGCAGACCTCGCCCTGGTTGAGCGCGAACATCGTGAAGCCCTCGAGCGCCTTGTCACGGAACCCGTCGTCGTGCGCCCACACGTCGTCGAAGAAGATGTTCGGCGACTTCCCGCCGAGTTCCAGGGTGACCGGCTTGATGTTCTCCGAGGCGTACTGCATGATCAGCCGCCCGGTCGTGGTCTCCCCGGTGAACGCGACCTTCGCCACCCGCGGGCTGGACGCCAGCGGCTTGCCCGCCTCCACACCGAAGCCGTTGACGATGTTCAGCACGCCCGGCGGCAGCAGGTCCGCGATCAGGCTCACCCAGTAGTGGATGGAGGCCGGGGTCTGCTCGGCGGGCTTGAGGACGACCGCGTTGCCCGCCGCCAGCGCCGGCGCGAGCTTCCACGCCGCCATCAGGATCGGGAAGTTCCACGGGATGATCTGCGCGACGACACCGAGCGGCTCGTGGAAGTGGTACGCCACCGTGTCGTCGTCGATCTCGCCCAGCGATCCCTCCTGCGACCGGATAGCCCCCGCGAAGTAGCGGAAGTGGTCGATGGCGAGCGGGATGTCGGCCGCCAGTGTCTCCCGCACCGGCTTCCCGTTCTCCCAGCTCTCGGCGACCGCCAGAGGCTCCAGATGGGCCGCCATACGGTCGGCGATCTTCAGCAGGATGTCGGAACGCTCCGCCACCGGCGTACGACCCCACCCCGGCGCGGCCTCGTGCGCCGCGTCCAGCGCCCGCTCGACGTCCTCCGCGGTGCCGCGCGCGATCTCGGTGAACGGCTGCCCGTTGACCGGCGACGGATTCTCGAAGTACTGCCCGCGCACCGGCGGCACGTACTCGCCGCCGATGAAGTGGTCGTAGCGCGCCTGGTAGGAGACGATCGCGCCTTCGGTGCCCGGCGCCGCGTAACGAGTCATGCTGGTCTGCCTCCCGGTGCAGCGCTGCCCGCCGTTGGGCTGCTGTCGGCGCGAGGCTAGGCAGGCGGACGTTGCAAGTACGTTGCGCCGCAGGTCCGCCCCACCCCCCGGCCGGGCGGTACCGTCAGCTCGGCCTCCAGCGCCGCGAGCCGTGCTCGCACCGGAGCCGTGGGGCGCACCGCCGCCAGCGCCCGCCACACCTCGACGTCGTCCTCGCCCCACGCCGCGTGCGCCCAGTCCGCCAGCAGATCCGGGTCGCCGTGCGCGATCAGTGCCGTCCGCAGTCCGTCACCGAGACGGTCCCGCAGCCGTACGATCGCCGGTGCCTGCGAACCGGGCAGCAGCGGGCCGGCGTACGCCTCCGCCGCCGCCGTGAGCGCACCCGCCTCCAGCCGCCGCTCCACCGTCCCGGCGTCCGAGTCGACCGCCGCCGCGAGCCGGTACGGCCGTGAGGCGAGCACACCCGGACCCAACAGCCTCCGCAGCCGGGCCAGCTCGGCACGCAGGGTCACCGGGGTCACCGATTCGTCCGCGTAGAGCGCGCACAGCAGCTCCTCACCGGTCAGCCCCTCCGGATGCCGGGACAGCAGCACCAGGATCTCGCTGTGCCGGCGGCTGAGCCTCGTCCGCCGCCCGTCCAGCACCAGTTCGGCCTCGTCCCGGCCGAGCGCGCTCAGCAGCGGCGCGTCCTCGGCGCGGCGCGGTGGGGCGAGCAGTGCGAGCTGCGCCTCGGCGGCCCGCGCCACCGCCTGCACGAAGCCGAGGCTGTGCGGATGCGCCAGCCCGTCGCCACCGGTGATGTCCACGGCGCCCAGCACCCGGCCCGTACGCGGATCGTGCACGGGCGCGGCCGCACACGTCCACGGCTGCACCCGCCGTATGAAGTGCTCCGCGGCGAACACCTGCACCGGCCGGTCCACGGTGACCGCGGTGCCCGGCGCGTTGGTGCCGACCGCGGCCTCCGACCAGCGCGCCCCCGGCACGAAGTTCATCCCGTCCGCCCGCCGCCGGGTGGCCGGGTGCCCCTCCACCCACAGCAGCCTGCCGTGCGCGTCGCACACCGCCAGCAGATGCTCCCCGTGGGCGGCGAACGTGCCCAGCAGCTCCCGGAACAGCGGCATCACCCGGGCCAGCGGATGCTCCGCGCGGTAGGTGCCGAGGTCGCCGTCGGTCAGTTCCACACTGGCGGCGCCGTCCGGCCCGACCCCGGCCCGCGCACTGCGCCGCCAGGAGTCCGCGACCACCGACCGCACCGGGCGCGGCACCGTGCCCACCGTGGTGAACGTCTCGTGCGCCCGGCGCAGCACACGGACACGCTCGGCGGGGTCGGCCCCCGGCTCCAGGGCCACCCACGGATCGGTCAACTCGGCCTCCCCGGACGGTGAAAGGGCGGTGCTGCCACTGGGACCATCGTCACTCGCGGTGTTCGTGCGGACAACCTGTTCGACGCCGGTTCTCCCGGGGCCGGCTAGGCGAAATTGACGAGCCGGATGTAGCGGACCCAGTCCCAGTACGGTCCCGGGTCGGTGTGGTCGGTGCCGGGCACCTGGTAATGGCCGATGATGTGCTCCCTGTCCTTGGGAATGCCGTACTTGCCGCAGATCGCTGCCGTCAGCCTCGCCGACTGCTCGTAGAGGGCGTTGGTGAAGTAGGCCGGCTGGTCCACCCACCCCTCGTGCTCGATCCCGATGCTGCGGGTGTTGTAGTCCCAGTTGCCCGCGTGCCAGGCGACGTCGGCCTCGTGCACGCACTGCGCGACGTGCCCGTCCGCCGAGCGGACCAGGTAGTGCGCGGACACCTTCTTCTGCGGGTTCTTGAAGATCGCCAGTGTGTCGGTGTACGTCTCCTGTGTGACGTGGATGATCACCCGGTCGACGGCGTAGCTGTCCGGGCGGTCGGACACCGTGTAGTTGGACGTGCTCGCCGACTGCCACTCGGCGGACGGGTAGTCGACGGCCGCGGTCTGCGCACCGGCGAGCGGGTCGGGAAGCAGCGTGTAGGGAACGGCGGCCAGTGCCGCGCCCTTCAGGAGCCGACGTCTGCTCAAGCGTGACTTCGAGCGGTCCATGTCCATCGTGGGGGCCTTTCCGGAGTCAGGGGGCGGACGATGGGGGGAGGGGGATGGGGAGGGGAAAGGGGAGGGGCTGTCCGGGACGGGGGGCCGGGGCTGTGGGGGAGTGCTCCAGCGGGTGCGGGTGCGGGTGCGGGTGCGGGCGTGGCGGGTGCTGCGGGAGCGGCGAGTACCGCGGAGGTGTCAGCCGCGCAGCGCTCGCGCGGTCTCCCGCAGACGCGCGTGCACACCCCGGTAGCTCTCCCGCGCGGGCAGCCACTCCTTGCGGAGCTTGGCCACGCACGTGTAGTTGGTGTCGCACACGTTGGCCAATGGTGACTCGACCGCCTGGGTCGCGAATTGGTACGCGTCCAGCTCACTGAACCCGTAGTCGCGCACCAGCCACTGCACCAGGTCGAGTTGCGATATGCGGAAGGCGTCCTCCAGCGGGCGCGCCGAACCGGTCGAGATGATGTGCGTGTCCGACTCCAGCCGGGGCCACGGTGTGGCGACGTCCTTGAGGAGGTCCACGACCACCACCGTGTCCATCGCGCACTCCACGGCCACCCCGCAGGTCTCGCCCTCGCCCTGCCGGGCATGGCCGTCGCCGAGGCTGAGCAGTGCGCCCTCGACGTTGACGCCCAGATAGCAGGTGACACCGGCCCGCATCTCGGGGGTGTCCATGTTCCCGCCGTGCGCGTCCGGGACCAGGGCCGAGCGCACCTCCAGGTTGGCAGGGGCCACGCCGACCGTGCCGTGCATCGGGTCCAGGGGCAGTTCCAGCTCGATGTCACTGTCCTGCGCCTGGAACAGGGCGGTGCGCCGCGCGCGGTCCAGCTGCCAGATCCAGACCCGCTCCGGCAGCGGTGGGTGCAGGGACGCCGTGGCGTGGGTGGAGGTGAGCGCACCGAAGAGCGGGACCGTCGTGGACGCGGCCCAGTCGCGGGCCGGTTCGATCGACACGAAGTGCACGGCCACGGTGTCGCCGGGCTCCGCACCCTCGATGTGGAAAGGGCCGGTCTGCGGATTGAGGAAAGGGAACTCGCAGACCTCGGAGACGAGGTCCTTCTCGGAGCGGACCCGGCCCGCGAAACAGTCCTCCGTGTACAGGTCGAGCACCGTCCCGGGCGCGATGCGCGCCACGGGTGCCGCGCCGCCGAAGGTCCAGGCGTACTGGTCCGGTTCCGGGCGTACGGTGAGGATACGGGGGTCGGTCATCGTGACAGGGGTCCCTTCTCACAGCGGTGGTCGTGGTCGTGATCGGGCTCGTGGTCGTGGGATGCGGTTGCCGGGGCAGCGGCTTCCCCTCGACCGGGGCCGGCCAATCGGCCACAGCGGGTCAGTGGGGCAGTGGGACACGGCGGGGTCAGCGGGGCACGGCGGGTCAGCGGGGCAGAGGCTCGGCGAGGCCGGGGCTCAGCGAGGCACGGTGCCGTCCCGCCGGTGGTCGGCCGCCGGGTCGTACTCGTCGAGGTGCACCCGCGCGGTCCCGGCTATGCGCTCCGGGTGACGCCGTATCAGCACGAGCAGCACGACCACGCCGAAGGCCATCCAGATGCCGACGACCGGGCCGGCGTAGGACACCGGGGCCGTCAGTTCGGTCACGAAGTCGAACACCGGGATACCGGCGGCGGTCAGCAGCGCCGGCACGAAAGCGACGATGCCCAGCACCGGGAACAGCAGATGTCGTACCGGCTTCAAGGCAGCCCGGCCGGCTCGCAGGAAGTGGCCCGCGCAGGCGAGGTTCACCACGATGTAGACAGCGACGACCACGGTGACGATCACGGTGGCGAGAAGCAGGAAGGCGGTCACGGGGTCGTAGGCGAAGCCGAGTCCCAGCACGGCTCCGACCGCCACGACGGTCTGCACCGCGATGCCCGCCACAGGGGAGCGGTACCGGGGGTGGAGCGTGGCGAGCAGACGCGGCAGGACCCGGATGCGGGCGAGAGCGAAGGCCGTGCGGGTCGAGACGTTCGCGCACGCGTTGGCGTTGGCGATCGCGGAGTTGACCACCGCCAGGAAGACCAGCACCCAGAAGAAGCCGAACGACGCCCGGGCTACCCCCTCCCAGGAGGCCGCACCCGACGAGCCGAACGTCGCGAAACGGTCGGGACCGAAGTACACGGTCATCGCGTAGGTCGTCACGACGTAGAACACGCCGATGGACAGAGCCGCTCCGAGGACCGCGCGGTGCATCGTCCGGCGGGGATCGCGGGTCTCCTCCGCGAGTGGCGCCGCCGCCTCGAACCCCGCGAACGCCAGCACCGTGTACACGGACCCGGCGAACACCCCGCCGGCCCCCGCATAGCCTTCGGCGGTGTGCGAAGTGCCGAAGACCGACAGGGTGTTGGCGCTGCCCGCCTTGCCGATGAGCCAGACGGCGAACACCAGGAGGACCAGGATCTCGAAGACTCCGAGAGCGGTGCCGAAGCGAGCCGACGCGCGGACGCCGAGGTAACCGCTCACGGCGATCACGAGCGCACCCGCCAGGGACCACGGCCACCACAGGTCCGCCGGGTACGAGGACCACTCCGCGTGCAGCGTGCCCGCGGTGGTGAAGCCCAGCTGCAGGAGCAGCAGCGGCGGGACGAGCATCTCCACGAAGACGTAGGCCCAGCCGACGAGGAAGCCGACGGCCGGATGCAGGCCCCGCGCGGCGTAGGTGGCCACCGAGCCGGCCGCGGGTAACTCGCGAGCCAGCTCGGCCACGCACGAGGCGGTGAACAGGCAGGCGACCAGGGCGACCAGCACCGCCAAGGGGAGGCTGCCGCCCGCGAAGGCGGCGCCGGACGGAATCGACGCGGCCACCGCGGCGGCCGGCGCCATCGCCGTGATGCTCTGGAACAGGACTTCGCGCAAACCGATGGCGTCGCGCCGCAGCGCTCCGGTCGTCGTGTCCCCGTGCATGTGTCCCCCGATCCGTGTCAGTCCGATCCCTGTCAGCTCGTACCTGTCAGCCCGATCCCTGCCGGCCCGATCCCTGTCGGCCCGATCCGTGTCGGCCCGATCCGTGTCAGGCCGCTGTCACCGGTCGCGTGTGGATTCGCCTCGCTCCGGCGGGAGCCCACCGTCCGTGACGGCCAGGCAGCCGCGCCTCATGCGAATCACGGTACGACTCGGGCGGGTTGGGCAGAAGGCCGCAGCGCGGTTCCGTGGACAACCCGCCACCTGTGGACAACTCGGCCACCCGTCCGGGTGAGTACGACGAGTGCGGATGGGTCATCGGCTCCGGTGACGTGGCGTCAGGGCGCGGTCGAGTGGGAGACGACAGGCTCAGCGGGAGACGTCAGGATCGTTCCGCCACGATCGCCGGGTCGTCCAGTACGGACCGGACGACCGAGTGCGCCGCGCCCAGCAGTGGGCCTTCCGGCCCCAGCCGGGACACCGCGACCGGGCACACGGGGCCGGCGGTGCGGCCGGTCAACTCTGCCTCCAGCGACGGCAGCAGCCAGGGGGAGAGCCCGGCCAGGGCCCCGCCCAGGACCACCGTCTCGGGATCGAGCAGGTTCACCGCCCCGGTCAGGGCGATGCCGAGTGCCGTACCGGCGTCCCGCAGGGCCGCCCGTACGCTCTCGTCGCCCTCCTCGGCTCGCTCCGCCAGCAGCCGTACCAGGTCCTCGCGCGGCTCCAGTCCCGCCGCGCGCGACACCGCTTCCTCACCGGCGTACTGCTCCAGGCATCCGCGGCCGCCGCACGGGCAGGCGGGCCCGTCCGGCCGCACGGGCACGTGGCCCAGCTCGCCCGCGAAGCCCCGGGTGCCGCGCAGCAGCCCGCCGTCCACGACGACCGCGGCACCGATGCCGATCTCGGCCGACACGTGCAGGAAGTCACGCGGGGCGCCGTCACCGAGCCACAGCTCGGCCAGAGCACCGAAGTTCGCCTCGTTGTCCACGGCCAGCGGCCATCCGCCGGGCAGCAGACCGCCGAGGTCCGTGTCGCGCCAGTCGAGGTTCGGGGCACGGACGACCGTCCGTCCGTCCCGGGCCACCAGTCCGGGAACGGCGACCGCGAGCCCGGCGGGCCAGAGATCCTCCCGCTCGGCGTCCGCGACGACCCGGCGGATCAGCGCCGTCAGATCCTCGATCACCGGCCCGGGCGTCCGGCCCCGGTTGGCACCGTGCCGCACGGCCCGGGCGCGGACCGTCCCGCGCAGGTCGACCGCGCACACCGCGAGATGGTCGACACCGATCTCCGCCCCGATCCCGGCCGGACCGCGGCCGCTCACCGCGAGCGCCGACCCCGGCCGCCCCACCCGGCCCGGCCGCTCCGGGCCCAGTTCCTCCAGCAGCCCCCAGCGGATCAGCTCGTCCACCAGCGTCGACACCGCCGCCCGTGTGAGCCCGATGCGTGAGGCGACCGCGGCCCGGGACAGTGAACCCTCGGCGCTGACGGCGTGCATCACCCGGGCCAGGTTGCGCCGGCGCATGCCCTGCTGGGTGTCCGGCAGGGCGCGGCCGGTGCCCGGCGGGCGGGCCTCGTGCGGGGATGCGGTCATGCCTCCGTCAATCCTCGGTGTCTGCCGCTCAGCTCTGTGTGTGCGGCTGGGCTTCGGTTCCCCGCTCCAGCAGCGGGGCCGCGTCGGAGAGTACCCCGGTGATCCGGTCCAGTGTCCGCCCGTCCCGCTCCACGGCCTCCAGCACCGGCCCCGCGGCCGTGTTCCAGCGGCGGGCCACGGCCGCCGGATCCTCCCCGGTCAGCAGCCCGGCCGCCTGCGCCGCGGCGCCCAGCGCGACCAGTTCCCTGGCCTCCGGAACCTGCACGGGACGCCCCGACAGGCGGCGCACGGTCTGCTGCCAGGCCGTGCCCCGGGCTCCGCCGCCGATCAGCAGCAGCGGGGTGCCGCGGTCGGCGTCCTCGTCGAGGACCAGGTCGAGGGCCCCGAGCAGCGCGTGCACCGCTCCGTCGTACGCGGCCTGCAGCACCTGGCCCGGCGTGGTGTCGTGGCGCAGCCCGTGCAGCAGACCCGAGGCGTTCGGCAGGTTCGGGGTGCGCTCGCCGTCCAGGTACGGCAGCAGCGTCACCGAGCCGCCCGGCTCCACGGCCTCCCGGTCCAGGCCCAGCAGGGCCGCGACGCGGTCCACGGCGAGGGTGCAGTTCAGCGTGCAGGCCAGTGGCAGCCAGTCCCCGTGCGCGTCGGCGAAGCCCGCCACCGTGCCGGTCGGATCGACCGGACGGTGCTTGGAGACGGCGTACACCGTGCCGGACGTACCGAGACTGAGCACGGGGGCGCCGGGCCGCAGCCCCAGCCCCAGTGCCGCCGCCGCGTTGTCGCCGGTGCCCGGCGCCACCAGCGTGCCCTTGGAGAACGGCAGGTCGTGGCTGTCGCGTACGGTGCCGGCCACCTCTCCCGGGCGCACCACCCGGGGCAACAGCGCCGGGTCCAGTCCGACGTGCGCGAGGGTCGCCTCGTCGTACGCCTCCGTGCCCGACGACCACCAGCCGGTGCCGGAGACGTCGCCGCGGTCGGTCGTGCCCTGCCCGGTCAGACGCTCGGTGAGGTAGTCGTGCGGGAGCCGGACCGCCCGGGTCGCCCGGATCGCCTCCGGCTCGTGCTCGGCCAGCCAGGCCCACTTCGTGACCGTGAACGACGCTCCCGGCACGCTCCCGGTGCGTTCCGCCCAGGCCTTGGGGCCGCCCAGCTCCTCCACCAGACGGCGGGCCTGCGGTGCCGAGCGGACGTCGTTCCACAGCAGTGCCGGACGTACGGGCTCGCCGTGCCCGTCCAGGGTGACCAGGCCGTGCTGCTGGCCGCCGATCGACACCGCCGCCGCCTCGTGCGCCGCGTCACCGCACTGGCGCAGCGCCTCGCACAAGGCGTCCCACCACTGACGCGGATCACTCTCCCGGCCCGCGCCGGAGGACACGGTGTGCGGCGCCTGGCCGCCCGCCACCACCTCCCCGGTGGCCGCGTCGACCACCAGCGCCTTCGTGGACTGGGTGGATGTGTCCACGCCGACGACGAGCGGACCCTCGGCTGCTGACATCGGGTTCTCCTCTTCCGCGGCTCTGCGGGATGTGCGGTGGGCTGTCGAAGACACCTTGCTGACGAAGACACATTGCCGTCGAAGACATCTTGTCTCTTCCCAGGGTGCGTCCGCATACTAATTTGTAAACCGCGATGACGAAATAGTCCGAGCAGCAAGGAGCCATGGCATGAGCTACCAGCCCACCCCCGAGGACAGGTTCACCTTCGGCCTGTGGACCGTCGGCTGGCAGGGAAGGGACCCGTTCGGCGACGCCACCCGCCGCGCCCTCGACCCGGTCGAGACGGTGCAGCGCCTGGCCGAGCTGGGCGCCCACGGGGTGACCTTCCACGACGACGACCTGATCCCCTTCGGGTCCTCGGACACCGAGCGCGAGTCGCACATCAAGCGGTTCCGCCAGGCCCTGGACGCCACCGGCATGACCGTCCCGATGGCCACCACCAACCTCTTCACGCACCCCGTCTTCAAGGACGGCGCGTTCACCGCCAACGACCGTGACGTGCGCCGCTACGCCCTGCGCAAGACGATCCGGAACATCGACCTCGCCGTCGAGCTGGGCGCGCGGACGTACGTGGCCTGGGGCGGTCGCGAGGGCGCCGAGTCCGGTGCCGCCAAGGACGTACGCGCGGCCCTGGACCGCATGAAGGAGGCCTTCGACCTGCTCGGCGAGTACGTCGTCTCGCAGGGCTACGACATCCGCTTCGCGATCGAGCCCAAGCCGAACGAGCCCCGCGGCGACATCCTGCTGCCCACCGTCGGCCACGCGCTGGCCTTCATCGAGCGCCTGGAACGCCCCGAGCTGTACGGCGTCAACCCGGAGGTCGGCCACGAGCAGATGGCCGGCCTCAACTTCCCGCACGGCATCGCGCAGGCCCTGTGGGCGGACAAGCTCTTCCACATCGACCTCAACGGCCAGTCGGGCATCAAGTACGACCAGGACCTGCGGTTCGGCGCGGGTGACCTGAGGTCCGCCTTCTGGCTCGTCGACCTCCTGGAGAGCGCCGGGTACGAAGGGCCCCGCCACTTCGACTTCAAGCCGCCGCGGACCGAGGACCTCGACGGCGTGTGGGCCTCCGCGGCGGGCTGCATGCGCAACTACCTCATCCTGAAGGAGCGGGCGGCCGCCTTCCGTGCCGACCCGGAGGTGCAGGAGGCGCTGCGCGCCGCGCGCCTGGACCAGCTTGCCCAGCCGACCGCGGCCGACGGTCTGCAGGCCCTCCTCGCCGATCGCGCCGCCTTCGAGGACTTCGACGTGGAAGCGGCCGCCGCACGAGGCATGGCCTTCGAGCGGCTCGACCAGCTGGCGATGGACCACCTGCTGGCGGCGCGAGGCTGACCGCCCGCGCGCGCGACCTCCCGAACAGCAGGGCACGCGGCGGGGCCGGGCATGCGGCGGGGCCGGGGGGGGGGGGGGGGGGGGGGGGGGGGGAGGGCGAATACGCGGCGTCTTGCGCCGGCACTAACCACCCAACCCCCCCATCCACCTCGAAACA
>NZ_JBVIIT010000006.1:298467-346258 GCF_055569615.1 Streptomyces sp. NPDC031379
CGTCTTGCGGCTATAGTGATTCCCCCCTCTACCCCCCCCCCCCCCCCAACACCTCTCACGCCCGTGGTCCCCCCCCCCCCCCCCCCCCCCCCCTCACCCCCCCCCCCCCCCCCCCCCCCCCCGGTCCCCGGTGTCCGACAGGCCGACAACCCGGCCCGTCGGTCTCCGACGAGCCGAGGACCCGGCCCGGCGGTCTTCGTCACAGCCCGCTGGGCAGCCGTATGTACGTCACGGTCGTCTTGATGCCGCTGTCGACCAGGCGGCCCTGGGCGTCGAACGCGCCCGACCCGTCGGTCATGCCGAAGTCGTTGTCGTTGACGAGGGCGAGTGTGTCGCGGTCCACGCGCGCGATGCCCTCGATCTTCCCCGGCACTCCGTCGACCTTGCCCAGGTCGACCACCAGCCGCTTGGCCGGCACCGGCACACCCTGTGCGGCGGGGTCGTCCAGCTGCTCCAGCGACGGAGACGTCGTGTCGTCGTCCCACGGGCCGCCGAGAATGTCGGCCTTGCGGTCGAGCCGGACCAGGTGCAGCCGGGCCGCCCTGTCCGTGCGCTCCTCGACGAGCAGCCGGTCGGCGCCGACGGCCACCACCGAGGAGATCTTCAGCTCGGAGGTGTCGTCCTCGCCCGGGTCGACCACGTCCACCGGGTCGAACCGGTAGGCGTACTCGGCGGTGACGGCCTTCTTCCGAGGCGAGAAGCGCAGCAGACGGGTGGTGCGCGACGCGTCCCCGGCGTCCGCGTCGGGCAGCGACAGCGGGCTCTGCAGGGCGATCACCAGGTCACCGCCGGGAAGCTGCGCCAACCCCTCGAACCCTCGGTTGACCTTGCGGTGCAGCAGAACCGACGGCAGCGCCTCCACCACCGGATAGTCGGCGCCGGTCAGGTTCAGCCCCTCGGGCACGTAGCGGGTGAGCACCTGCCCGTGCGCGGAGACGTGGACGAGCGAGGGGCCGTACTCGTCGACGAGCCAGAAGCTCCCGTCCCCGGCCCGCACGATGCCCTCGGTGTCCAGGCCGTTCGGGTCGTGGGAGAGCGGGGTGCCGGCATCGTAGGTGTACGGCGCCTCGTCGCGGCTCTTCTGGTTCGGCAACCCGGTGACGGCCTTCCCGGAGGAGGTGGTCAGCGCGATCGCGTCGACGACCTCGACCCTGTCCCCGCAGACGCGGATCTTCACGATCGCGGGGTCGAAGCCCGGCACCGGGAACGTGCGGCGCTTCTTGCCGTCCACCTTGATCTGGCCGTTGGGCCCGCGGTCGGTCACCGTCCAGTACTCGCCCTTGCGGCCCGCCGGGTAGATGTCGCTCCCGATGCCGCCCAGCTTCACCCCGTGGTCGTCACTCACGCCGCCGGGCAGCAGCGTGTTGCTGAACGCGCCGAGCGGGATCTCGCCCAGGGTCGCCGTGCGGACGACCCGGGCCTCCCCGGAGGGCGCCGCGGTGGCCGTCCCGGCGGCCACGAGGGTGGCGGCCAGGGCCAGGGGCAGGCCCGTGGCGACGGAACGGTGGACGCGGCGCCGGCCGGCGGCGTGCGGGGACATCGGGCCTCCTGGTGACAAGGTCGTTGACAGCGGCCACATTTGGGCCCCAGGAGGAACACCGCACGACCGCGGGGTGAACGGCGGGCGTCCACCGCTCATCGGATCGTGCGGAGGCCACACTGACGATGTACGGCCGGAGGTGACGGTCGGCCAGAACAGTTCGGCGTCGGTCGGAGCCCTGCAGCCCCGGTTGGAGTCATTGCAGCGCCAGCCGGAGGCCTGCGGAGCCACGGGGCGCCTTGCAACGGCCCGGCAGAGCCCCGCAGAGGTCACTGGGCGCCTGGCAGCGGCCAGTCAGTGCCCTTCGACGATCGGTCGGTCACCTTCAGCAGGAGCGGCATCCGGGTCGAGGGCGTCCGGGTCGAGCCGCGCCGAGGCGAGGGCCGTCGCGGGATCGCCGTCCGGCCCGGCCGCGGGGACCCAGCGGCCGTCCTCGTCGCGATACGGCCACCAGTGGCCGTCCCTGCCGAGGCGCAGCTGAACCCCGCCGTCCAGGACGGTCCACCGGTTGCCGCTCCTGCGGAACGACGGCCGCTCGTCGGCTTCCCAGGCCGCTTCCAGGGCCACACGCGCGCGTGCCAGTGCCACGTCCTCCACTTCCCACTCCTCGTCGAGTACCGCCAGAGCGGGCCCGCTCCCGATCTCCCAGGCGCGGACGGCCGTCGCCAGCCCCTCACGATCGCGCCCCGAGCCGGCGGCGAGCCGCTCGGTCACCGCATCGGGCGGCGCACCGCAGGCCAGGCGTACGGCGTCCTGAGCGGCTGTCACATAGATGCCTTCCTGCGGATCGGCGGACAGGGACCGCGCCAACTGCCGGTATGCCTCCACGGCGGTGCGGCCGGCCAGATGTGCCAGAGCGGCGGGATCGACCCCTGGCGCCGGAGCCGTGTCGGCGTCGAGAGCCGGTGGTGCGCCAGGCGCCTGCGGGAGCCCCGGAAGATCGGGCAGCGGGGGGAGGATGTCCGCGGCCGCCCACGCCTCGCCCGCGTCGACACCCGCCGATTCCGGCACGCGGGTCACCGGCCTCGGCGCGGTTCCGCGCACGTGCAGCTCCGCCAGGAACGCGTCCTTGGCCCGCCCACGCATCAGCAGGAGCAGAAACGGATCCTCGTCCAGCAGCCGCGCCACCTGGTGACACAGCGCGGCGGTGTGCCCGCAGTGGTCCCACGTGCCGCAGTCGCACTCGGGGTCCAGATCGCCGAGGCCCGGCAGGAGTTCGATCCCGCTCACCGCCGCGTCCTCGATCAGATGAGGCGGTAGCTCCCGGTCCAGGAGCGCGGCCATGTGCCCGGCCTGCGCCACGGCCAGATCCAGGAACCGCCCCCACTCCTCGGCGGACAGCTCCGGCACCAGCACGTCGGCCCGGTGCGCCGCACCTCCCGTGTCGCGTACGACGGCGGTGACCCGGCCCGGTCGTACCGTCACCGCACCCACGCCGCCCGCGCGCGCGAGCCGGCGTCCCGCCTTGACCGCCGCCGAGTCCAGAGCCGCGTCCTCCAGAGCCCGCAGCCATGCCCGACCCCACCAGCTCTGGGCGAATCCACGTCCGCGCGCGGGTGGCGGCGCGACGTACGTGCGCGCCGTCTCGTGGTCGTGTTCGTCGTCGTAGCGGCTCATCGCGCCTCCCCGCGCAGTTCCACCAGCGCGGCCAGTGCCGCGTCCGTCAGCTCCGTCAGTGCGGCCTCGCCGGTACCGAGCACCGCCTCGGCCAACTCCCTCTTGCGGCCCAGCATCTCCGCGATGCGGTCCTCCAGGGTGCCCTCGGCGATCAGCCGGTGCACCTGCACCGGGCGGGTCTGCCCGATGCGGTAGGCGCGGTCGGTGGCCTGCGCCTCCACCGCCGGATTCCACCAGCGGTCGTAGTGCACGACGTGCTCGGCGCGGGTGAGGTTCAGACCGGTTCCGGCGGCCTTCAGCGACAGCAGGAACACCGGGACCTCGCCGTCCTGGAAGCGCCGTACCATCTCCTCGCGCGCGGGGACCGGTGTTCCGCCGTGCAGGAGCAGCGAGGGCACTCCGCGGGCGGCCAGGTGCCGTTCGAGCAGGCGGGCCATGCGTACGTACTGTGTGAAGACGAGAACAGCCGAGCCCTCCGCGAGGACGGTGTCCAGGAGTTCGTCCAGCGACTCCAGCTTCCCCGAGCGTCCTGCGAGCCGCGGATCGTCCTCCTTGAGGAACTGCGCCGGGTGGTTGCAGATCTGCTTCAGACCGGTCAGCAACTGCACGATCAGGCCCCGCCGGGCCATGTCGTCGGCGGCCGCGATCCGGTCCAGCGTCTCGCGGACCAACGCCTCGTAGAGACCCGTCTGTTCATGGGTCAGGGCCACCGGGTGGTCGGTCTCGGTCTTCGGGGGCAGCTCGGGGGCGATGCCGGGGTCCGACTTGCGGCGCCGCAGCAGGAACGGCCGGACGAGCCGCGCGAGCCGCTCGGCGGCAGCGGGATCCCGGCCGCCCTCGACCGGTTGCGCGTACCGTGCGCGGAAGGTGCCGAGGCGGCCGAGCAGACCGGGGGTCGTCCAGTCGAGGATGGCCCACAGTTCCGTGAGGTTGTTCTCCACCGGCGTGCCGGTGAGCGCCACGCGCGCGCGTGTCCCGATGGAACGCAGGGCCCGCGCGGTCGCCGAGTAGGGGTTCTTCACGTGCTGTGCCTCATCGGCCACCACCATGCCCCAGGGCACCTCGGTGAGCCGTTCGGCGTCCAGGCGCATCGTGCCGTACGTGGTCAGGACGAACTCCCCGGTCGCCACGGAACCGAGGTCACGCCCCGGGCCGTGGAACCTGCGCACCGGCACCCCGGGGGCGAAACGCTCGATCTCGCGCTGCCAGTTGCCGAGCAGGGAGGCCGGGCAGACGACGAGGGTGGGACCGGCCGCGGAGGCATCCGTCTGCCGGTGCAGATGCAGTGCGATGAGGGTGATCGTCTTGCCGAGCCCCATGTCGTCGGCGAGGCAGCAGCCCAGCCCGAGGGAGGTCGTGCGGGCCAGCCAGTCGAGGCCGCGCAGCTGGTAGTCCCGCAGCGCGGCGGCCAGGCCCGGCGGCTGCCCGACGGCCCGTGCCGTGTCGGCGTCCGTGAGCCGCTCCCGAAGCGCGTCCAGCCACCCCGTGGCCCGCACGTCGACCTCTTGGCCGTCGACCTGCGCGGAGCCCGTCAGAGCGGCGGCCAGCGCGTCCACGGGAGCGAGGGACCGGGCCTGCCGGGTCCGGGCGCGATGCGCTTCCGACGGGTCGATCAGCACCCATCCGTCCTTCAGCCGCACCAGGGGACGTTCGGCCTGCGCGAGCCGGTCCAGCTCCTCCCGGGACAGCTCCCGCCCGTCCAGCGCGAACCACCAGCCGAGCGTGACCCCGGCCTCCGCCGAGCGGAACGCCGACGGTGCCGAGGCGCCCCCCGGTGCGGCGCCGCCGTCCGGCGGGCCGACCGTCGCGTGGACGGTGAGCCGGCGCGACAGTGTCTTCGGCCAGTGCACGTCGACCCCCGCCGAGGCCAGCGCTCGCGCGCCCTCGCCCAGGAGGTCGGCGATCTCGTCGTCGGCGAGGTCCACCGTGTCGGGGACGGCGGCGGACAGCAGAGGCGTCAGCGGTGGCCAGGCCCGGGCCGCGCGGCGCAGCGCCAGCAGCGCGTCCGCACGCGCGCGTGGACCGGACGAGTCACCTGGACCGAACGCGTCGCCTGGAGCGACTGAGCCGCGTGGACCGGAAACATCATGGGGACCGGAAGCATCAAGTGAACCGGACACGTCATGGGAACCGGACGCCTCGTGCGTGGCCGCACCGGTCCACAGATCGGCCGCGTCCCTCACGTCCGTGGCCCCGGTCAGCCCGTGCACCTGGAGAACCGCACGGAACCGGACCGGAGCGTCGTCCTGCTGTGCCGCGTCGTCGAGACCGGACGTCTCCACGCGCAGTGACAGCCGCACGCCCGCGTCGTGGCCGGCGGCGATGTCGTCGGCCCACGCCCGCAGCGCGGGCAGTCGCTGCGGTTCGGACACCGCGTACGCGGTGCCGCCGGTCACCATCGCGGCGGCCGGGGACCGCGGAAGTACGTCGGCGACCGCGTCCAGGAAGGCGCGCAGCAGCCGCTCCGGATCGGGCAGCAGGGGTGGGCCGTCGGCCGTGAGCGGCACGGCGTGCGCCTCCGGCGGCATGCCGGCGGCGAGACACCGGACCAGCTCCACGTCGTGCGGCGACAAGGGTCCGACCCGCCAGGCGTCGTTGCCGCCGGGGGAGAGGCCGGGCAGGAGCAGACCGCGTGCCAGGAAGTGCAGGGCCAGCAGACGGGCCGTGCCCCAGAAGACAGCGGACCGGTGTCCCCGCGGAAGCTCGCGCGAGCGTGCGAGCAACGGAAGCGCGCTGTGCAGGGGCAGCACGAGGGCCGGCGTACGGTCCCGTTCGACCTCGCCGTCCGCCGCGGGGACGACGACGTCCAGGTCTGTCATGGAGCCGTCCGCGACGACGGGGGGTGCCTCGCCGTCCGGCCGCCAGAAGGCGAGCCGGCCCTGACGTGGGGGATCGGCGGGCAGGAACACTGCGCGACAGCGGGCCAGTTCGGACAACTCGGACAGCTCGGGGTGTGGTGCCGGGGTGATCCTCTGCACGTTCTGCCCGCACTCCTCAAATTTGACTACTGGATCGGGGTGGTCGAGGGTACAGCACGCCGAGGCGTCGACCCTCAGGTTGAGATCGTGATCTGGGCCACTGCTCCCCTGTGCCGGCGAGAGGCGGCACCATTAAGGGGCGGGCCTCAGGGATGTCTCAGGGCCGGTGTCCGGAACCGCGGGGAGCGGGGCGCCGTTCTCAGAGCAGAGAGCGGCAGTGGCCGTGAAGGAGGGACGCTCATGTCCAAGAACGCGAAGCTCGCCGTGGGCGGGGTGGCGGTCGGGCTCATCCTGTTGATATGGCTGCCCTGGTGGGTGGCGTTCCTGATCGTGGTGGGCGTCCCGGTGGCCGCCTACCTGGCACTGGACCCCTCACAGCGGCGTCGGCTGCGCAGGGTCGGCCGCAAGGAACTGGGTCGCTGAGGCGACGGCGCACGGCGCGCGTGAGCCGCCCGGACTGTCCGGCTCACGCGGCCTCGCCTCACACGGCCCTGGCCGGCGCGACCCGGCCCACTCGACCCGGGCCCATGCAGCCCTGGCTCACAGGGGCCGTACGGCAAGCTTGTCGAGCGCCTCCAGCAGGCCCGGCAGTTCGGGTCCCCGGCCGATCGGCAGGACCTCACCCGGTTCCTCGTCGAGCAGGACGAACGCGATGTCGTCGGTGCGGGCCACGATCGACCAGCCCGGACCGTCGGCACGCAGCGTACGGGCGTCACCGGGGGCGAACGACGAGCGCACCCGGCCGAGCGGCGGCGGCGAGTCGACATAGGCGCGCGCCTCCGCGAGCACCCGTCGGACACCCGGGTGGCCGCCCTGCGGTGCGTTCTCCCCGTCCCCCGGCACGGACTCCGCGGACTGCGCCGGCTCCGCGGGCCGCACCCGCTCGCTCGGTACGGAGAATTCGGCGTCGTTGATCTGTTCCCGCCACGCTGCCCACTGCAGCGCTATCTCGTCGGCGCCGAGCCTTCGCTGAGCGGGCCCCCAGAAGCTGGTGTCCGGCGGGCTGAGCGGGGTCTGCTCCGCCACCTCGGGCGGCGGGTCGTGCGGCGCGGGGACACCGGGGGCCGCCACGGCGACCGACAGGGGCCATCCCGGCAGAGCGGTCACGACCGCGCGCTCGTCCGGTGACAGTTCGTACTCCATGCCGCAGTCCCAGGATGCGATCGCCACGGCCACCAGCGAGACGTCGTCGATGACGACCGTCCAGCGGGCGCCGTCGCCGTCCTGGCCCAGCACCAGGCCGTACCCGTCGGCGCGGGGCGCCAGGCCCAGCGCCGCGCACGCCTCCGGATAGTCGTCGCCCAGCACGCTCGGAAACTGCGCCGGCGTCAGCAGCACCGCCGTCAGTACGTACAGCGCATCATCCGTGGCGGCGACGGCGTCATCGTCCGTCCCGGCCATCCCTGCCTCCCCAGTGGTTCGTCCTTCGGCGCGCACCCTAGTGCGAGGAGAAGGCCCTTGTCACGACTCCTCACACCGCCCGGAGCTGCAGGTTTCCGCCTGGACGGGGGCGAAACGACCACAGTGGCCGAGCCAGGGTCCTCAGGCCGCCGGCAGCCCGAGAAGGTCGCGGGCCACCGCGGCGGGCGACTCGTCGCGCTCCCGGGCCAACGCGACGACGGCCCGGCAGGCGAGTTCGTTCACCCCGAAGGTCAGGGCCTCCGGCGAGACCCAGGCCGCCGCCTCCTCGACCCGGTCCTGGTCGTCCTCCGCGCGGGCCGCCACATAGACGGCGGCCGCTTCGAACAAGTTGTGTGCGCGCCTTTCCCCTGGGTTCACGGGCTGCGCGCGCGTGGAGGTGCGGAGCCTGGCGGCGTACTTGCGGAACATGCCGAACACGCGTACCACCCTTTCCCGGACGGGTTCAGTGCCGATCAGTCACCTGTTGCCCCTCAACGTAGAGTTGGAGCTTCGGCGGCAGAAGGGGGAGGGCGCTGTGAAGCGTTTCGAGCGGCTCGGGCGGATCCGCCGGCTGGACCCGGTGGCGGACGCGCAGGAGATCTATCGGCTCAGTGTGGCGTTCGAATTCCCCTGGGACTACGCACGCGCCCTGGAACTGGCCCTCTACCGCACGTACGCCGTGCCCGGCATCGGGCGGCTGCTCGCACGGACGGCGGAGCTGACCGAGCGTACGCAGAAGAGGTACGACGACACCGTGCTGCTCCTCGACGCCATCGTGGAACACGGCTTCGCCGCCGAGGAGGGCCGTACCGCGATCCGTCGGATCAACCAGATGCACCGCAGCTACGACATCAGCGACGACGACATGCGGTACGTGCTCAGCACCTTCGTCGTGATGCCCCGACGCTGGATCGACACCTACGGCTGGCGGCGGCTGTCCCGGCACGAGGTCGTCGCCTCCACCGAGTACTACCGCACCCTCGGCCGGCACATGGGCATTCCCGGCATCCCCACGACCTACGAGGAGTTCGAGGCTCTTCTCGACGCCTACGAGGAGGCCCACTTCGGCTGGGACGAGCAGGCCCGGCAGGTCTCCGACGCCACCCTCGACCTGATGGCGTCCTGGTACCCGCGCCCCTTGGCGCCGCTGCTGCGCACGGCGACGCTCGCCCTGCTCGACGAGCCGCTGCTGCGCGCCTTCCGCTACCCGTCGCCGGGCGCGGCCACCGCCGCGTTCGTCCGTCGCGCCGTACGGACGCGCGGCCGGATCGTCCGGCTGCTGCCGCCGCGGCGCGCCACGCATTTCGCTCGTCAGAACTGGGAGGTCAAGGGCTACCCGAACGGCTACCACGTGGCCGACCTCGGCACCCGCCCGATCCCCGGGCTGCGGGGCTGCCCGGTGCGGCACCGGGACACCTCAGCGGCCGACCCCGTCGAGTGAGGCAAGGGTGTCACGCAGCCAGGCGAGTTCGGCCCGGCTCGTGGCACGCGCGATGGTGAGGACGCCGCGCCGGAACGGGTCGCCCACCTCCTCCGCGCGCAGCGGCCGGTCGCCGTCGTAGAAGAAGCTCGCCGGCTCCTCCAGGAAGGCCAGCCGGCGTCGCAGTACGGTCGCCTGGGCGGCGGGATCCTCCAGGTGCCGCAGGAACGCGAGCAGGGTGAACCACTGGTTCTCGTCGGTGATCTCGCGCTGCGCGGGTTCGGTGAGCCGGCGCTTGAGTTCGCGTTCTCCCTCCTCGGTCAGCCGCAGCGCATGGCGCGGCGCGGCCACGGCACCGGGCTCGGGTGTCCGTACCAGCAGGCCGGCCTTCTCCAGGCGCTTGATCGCCGGGTACAGCGTGCTCTCGGCGACGGGCCGTACGTGGCCGGTGAGTGCCGCGATGTGACGACGCAGCACGTAGCCGTGCAACGGGGCGTCGTACAGGAAACCGAGGATGGCGAGTTCGAGCATGGCCTGATTCTCTCCCAGAGCGCGGTACATCGGTGCCTTGATACTTTCGCACCGCTATACATCGTGACCGATGTATAGTCTGCGGCATCACAGGACATCCGAGGGGGCACGGTGAAGCAGGCCGCATTCGACAGCGAGGGAAGTCGCATCCGTTGGACGGAGGTGCCCGGGGCGGAGCCCGCGCGCGTGTATCTGCACGGGCTCGGATCGATGTCGGCCGTCTACCACGCGCACATCGCGGCCCGACCCGAACTGGCAGGAAGGCGTAGCCTCTTCGTGGATCTGCCCGGGCACGGCATCAGCGACCGGCCCGGGCACTTCGGATACTCGCTGGAGGAGCACGCCGACGCCGTCGCCGTCGCCCTGGACCGGGCGGGCGTCGCCGGCGCCGAGTTGGTCGGGCACAGCATGGGGGGTGCCGTCGCCATCGTGCTGGCCCACCGGCGGCCCGATCTCGCCTCCAGGCTGGTCCTCACGGAGGCCAACCTCGACGCCTTCCCGCCGCAGACCGCCGCCAGCAGTGGAATCGCCTCGTACGGGGAGGACGAGTTCGTCGAGAAGGAGCACGCACGCGTGCTGGAGGCCGTCGGCCCGCTGTGGGCGGCCACCCTGCGTCTGGCCGACCCGCGCGCCCTGCACCGCAGTGCCGTCGGCCTGCGCCGGGGATCGAACCCCGTGATGCGCTCGATCCTGGAGGGGCTCGCCGTCCAGCGTGTCTACCTCCAGGGGGAGCTGAGCGGCGAACTGGACGGCAGGGAAGGCCTGGCAGCCGCGGGGGTGCGCGTGGTGACGGTGCCCGGCGCCGGGCACAACGTCATGTTCGACAACCCCGACGCCTTCGTGGCAGCCGTCGCCGGAACGGGCTGACCCGCCGCGGCCGTCAGTTCGCGCGCACCGCGAGCGCGAGGAAGCGGGCGTCCTCGTCGGTGTACGACGTCATACGCCACCCCGAACGGGCCAGGAGCGGGCCGAGGTTCGCCTCGGCCCGCAGGTCGTCCGGCGTGATCTGCCGGCCCTGACGTGCCGCCAGGGCCGCACGGCCGATGGGGTGGAACAGCGCGAGCGTTCCGTCCGGCCGCACCGCGCGGGCCAGTTCCCGCAGATTGTCCGCCGGGCGCGGTAGATGTGCGATCAGGCCGGCCGCGAAGACGGCGTCCAGGGAACCCGACCGCAGCGGCAGCGCGGCCACGTCCGCGAGCAGCAGCCGCCCGTCCCGGTGCCGGCCCGCCCGCACGGCGGACGTCAGCATCGCCGGGGTCAGATCGGCACCCAGCACCACCCCGGAGGGGCCGACGGCGGCACGCAGGGGCGGCAGGGCGCGCCCCGTGCCGCAGCCCGCGTCCAGCACGCGGTCGCCCGCCCGCAGCCCGACCTCGGCGACGGCGGCCGCGTAGGCGGGGCCGTCGTCGGGGAACCTGGTGTCCCAGTCGGCCGCCCGCGCGGTGAAGAACTCCTGGACGTGTGTGTGGTCGTCGCTCATGTGGGGCATGATCCCTCACCGTCACGAGGGATGTCGCGGTGCGCATGTTCGAGCGGGACGCGATCGTTCCGTCGCATCTCTGTGTCATATTCCAACAGCTTTCGAAATGCGCCCCCTTTGTGCGCTCCCGCCCCGGCTAGCGTCCCGGGGCCATGGGACACCTGGACCACGCCGCCTTCGGCTGGCTGACCCCCGTGCTGTCGTACCTGATGGCCTGCACAGCGGCCGCACTGGGACTGCGCTGCACCGTCCGTGCGCTCGCCGCCACCGGCCGCTCGCGCCGCAACTGGCTCGTCACCGCGGCCTCCGCGATCGGGACGGGCATCTGGACGATGCACTTCGTGGCCATGCTCGGCTTCCGCGTCAGCGGCACCGACATCCGCTACGACGTGCCACTGACCATCCTCAGCCTCCTCGTCGCCATGGTCGTCGTCTGCGCCGGCGTCTTCGCCGTCGGCTACAGCCGCGACCGCAACCGGGCGCTCCTGCTCGGCGGACTCACCACCGGGCTGGGCGTCGCCAGCATGCACTACCTGGGCATGGCGGCGGTCCGGCTGCACGGCCACGTCCGGTACGACCCCCTTCTCGTCGGACTGTCGGTGCTGATCGCGGTGGTGGCGGCGACGGCCGCGCTGTGGGCCGGGCTCAACATCAAGTCACCCCTCGCGGTCACCGTCGCCTCCCTGGTCATGGGCGCCGCCGTCAGCAGCATGCACTACACCGGGATGTTCGCGGTGAGCGTGCGGGTGAACCCGTCCGACCACGCACTGTCCGGGGCCACGGCGATGCAGTTCATCTTCCCCCTCGCCGTCGGCCTCGGGTCCTACCTGTTCATCACCTCGGCCTTCGTCGCCCTGTCACCCACAGCCGACGAGCGCGAGGCCTCCGCCTCCGCCCAGCGGCCCGTCGAGAGCGTCGCCCGCTAGCCGGAACCGGCCCGAGCGCCCCGACCCACGTCCCGAACGAGGAGGCCATGCGCCCACCCCGTACGCCTGAGAAAGCCGGGTCCCCGGCGCACCCTCCGCGCGGCCGTCGCGCCCACGCCGGGCCACCGGCGCAGGAGGGCACGGACCACCCCCTCGGCATACCGCCGGCCACGGCACGCGCGCGAGGGAGCCGTCGGCACCTGCGCCCCCGGACCGTGCGCGCCAAGGTGGTCAGCCTCCTGATGGTGCCCGTCGTCTCCCTGCTCGCCCTGTGGGCCTACGCCACCGTCAGCACCGCCCAGGACGTCGCCCGGCTGCGCCAGTCCCAGCAGGTCGACGCGGAGCTGCGCGCCCCGGTGGCCACGGCCGTCGCCGCACTCCAGGCCGAGCGCAGCGCAGCCGTGCGCTACGCCGGTGCCCCCGGCACCGCAGACCGCGACGGACTCGAGGGTCTGGCGGCCCGCACGGACCGGGCCGTGGCCAAGCTGCGGCTCGGCGACGACAGCACGGTCGCCGACAGCCAGGAACTGCCCGCCGGTGTCTCCGAGCGCCTCGACGCCTTCGTCACCGGCGCCGAGCACCTCCGCACACTGCGGACGGCCGTACTCGACCACAAGACCGGCTGGGAACAGGCCTACGCGCAGTACACGAAGGCCATCGGGGCGGCCTTCGCCGTGGACGGCGCCCTCACCGGCGTCCAGCAGGCCGACGTCGGCTCCGACGCGCGCGTGCTGCTCGAATTCTCCCGGGCGGCCGAATCGCTGGCCCAGGAGGACGCCGTCCTCGCCGGCGCACGGAGCGGCGCTCTGGAGGGCGAGCGGCTGCGGCTGTTCGGTTCCGCCGTCGCCGCACGCCGCGCCCTGATCGAGGCGGCCGTCGCCGATCTGCCCGCCGCACAGCGCGCCGCCTGGCACGACCTGGTCGCCGGCCGCTCCTACACCGCCCTCGGCGCGGCCGAGGACAGGATCCTCACCGCCGAACCGTCCGACCCGGCACCGTCGGCCGGCTGGAGCGCCGCCCACGCGCGCGTGCGGGACGGAATGCGGACCATCGAGGCGGACACGGGCCGCGCCGTGGCCGGCAGGGCCGACCCGGTCGCCCGCGGTCTGCTCAGCCCCGCGGGTGCCGCCGTGCTCCTCGGCCTCGCCGCGGTCGCCGCCTCACTGGTCATCTCCGTCCGGATCGGCCGTGCGCTCGTGGTCGAACTCGTGACCCTGCGCAACGACGCCCTGGAGATCGCCCGCCGCAAACTCCCCGAAGCGATGCGGAAACTGCGCGCGGGCGAGGAGATCGACATCCAGGCCGAGGCGCCCGCCGGACCACCGGCCGAGGACGAGACCGGCCAGGTCGCGGAAGCCCTGACCACCGCGCACCGCGCCGCCCTGCACGCCGCCGTGGAGCGCGCCGAACTGGCCGGCGGAATCTCCGGGGTCTTCGTCAACCTGGCCCGGCGCAGCCAAGTACTGGTCCACCGCCAGCTCAGTCTCCTGGACAGCATGGAGCGCCGCTCCGACGACCCCGACGAGCTGAGCGACCTGTTCCGTCTTGACCACCTCACCACCCGGATGCGCCGCCACGCCGAGAGCCTGATCATTCTCTCCGGCTCGGCCCCCGGACGGGCCTGGCGCATGCCGGTGTCCCTGACGAACGTCGTCCGTGCCGCCGTGTCGGAGATCGAGGACTACGCGCGCGTGGAGGTACGCCAGCTCCCCGAGGCGCACGTCATCGGGGCGGCGGTCGCCGACCTCACCCACCTGCTCGCCGAACTGGTGGAGAACGCCGCCCAGTTCTCCCCGCCGCACACCCGCGTGCGCGTCACCGGCGAACCCGTCGGCAACGGCTACGCCCTGGAGATCGAGGACCGGGGACTCGGCATGGGCGCCGACACGCTCGCCGAGGCCAACCGGCGCATCGAACAGTCCGAGGCCCTCGACCTCTTCGACAGCGACCGGCTCGGACTCTTCGTGGTCAGCAGGCTCGCCTCCCGGCACGACATCAAGGTGCATCTGCGGACCTCCCCCTACGGAGGCACCACCGCCGTCGTCCTGTTGCCGACCGCCCTGCTGCACGGCGGTTCGGCGGAACGGTCTTCCCGGCAGGACGAGCAAGCCCGGCGCGAGCAGGAACGCCCCTACACGCGCGTGCCCGGCGAGGCCGCGCCCCCGGAAGCCGTCGCCGCACGGCCGGACCGGCCCGCCCTGGCGGCCACCACCTCCGCCCCGCACGGCACCTCGACGACCCCGGGCCCGCGCGGCACCCCGACCGACCCAGGCCCGCACGGCACCGTTGCCGAGCCCGGCCTCCGTCGCCCCGCGACCGCGCCAGGCCCCCACCGCACCGGTTCCGATTCCGGCCCCCCTCTCCCCCCGACCGAGCCCGGCCCGCACCGCACCGCCGCGGGCCCGCACACCACCCCGAACGACGCCCCGCCCCCCGGAGTCACCGCCTTGAGGCTGCACCGCTCCCCGAACGACTCCGAGCCCTCCGAAGAACTCCCGCGTCGTGTGCGCCAGGCGAGCCTCGCTCCCCAACTGCGTCATCAGCGGCCCGAAGAGCCCGCCGCGGCCCCCGTACGGCAGGGCGAGGACCGGCGCACCCCCGAACTCGTACGGGACCGGATGGCGGCCTACCGCGACGGCTGGGCGCGCGGCGGCGGTCCCCGGCCCGGCCGCGGCGCCGCCCCGGAACCCGAAAAGGGCAGTCACAGCAGTGAAGGAGACCCGGCATGATCCAGGACCCGACCCCGAGAACCGGCCGGCGATCCGGCGAACTGGACTGGCTGCTGGACGACTTGGTCATGCGGGTGAGCCAGGTACGGCACGCCGTGGTGCTGTCCAACGACGGCCTGGCCATCGGCGCCTCCACCGCGCTGGCACAGGAGGACGCCGAGCACCTCGCCGCCGTCGCATCCGGCTTCAACAGCCTGGCCAAGGGTGCGGGACGGCACTTCGGCGCGGGCGGAGTACGCCAGACCATGGTCGAGATGGACGACGCGTTCCTCTTCGTGGCCGCGGCCGGCGACGGTTCCTGCCTCGCCGTGCTCACCGCCGTCACCGCCGACATCGGGCTGGTCGCCTACGAGATGGCGCGCCTGGTCAAGCGGGTCGGCGAGCACCTCTACACGGCGCCGCGCGCCGCGGCTCAGCCGCCTGCCGCCGGCTGAGCCGGAGCAGGCGGCACCGATGACGGAGAACCCGACCGGCGGCCCAGGGGGGCCGGCCAGCCAGTGGTACGACGGCGAGGCCGGGCCCCTGGTCCGCCCGTACGCCATGACGGGCGGCCGCACCCAGCCCGGCCCCACCGGCGTGCGCTTCGACCTGATCGCGCTCGTCACCCTCGATCCCGCCGGCCCGGATGCCGGTGACACCGCGCTCGGCCCCGAGCACCGGACCCTGATCGAGCTGTGCCGCACGGAGACACAGTCCGTCGCCGAACTCGCGGCGGACGCCGACCTGCCCGTGGGCGTGGTCAGGGTGCTCCTCGGAGACCTCCTGGAACTCGGCTGCGTGACCGTCAGCCGCCCCGTCCCCCCGGCGCGCCTGCCGGACGAACGGATCCTGCGCGAGGTCATCGAGGGATTGCGAGCGCTGTAGATGAACGTTCAGAACCCGTCCCACACCCCGTACACCTGGCCGCATCCCGAACCGTACGGGTTGCGCAACCGACCGGGCGCGAGTCGGTCACATCAGGTGCGTTCCGGTCCAACCGCCCGGACGAGTGCCCCGGTTGTCATGATGCTGACTTCATCCCCGGAGCACCCACACGTCGACCGCAGCCGGCCCTCCCGAGAGAAGTGATCATGGTCTCCGAGCACTCCGACACCGTCGGCGACACCTCCGCCCTGGCGCTGAAGATACTGGTCGCCGGCGGATTCGGCGTCGGTAAGACGACCCTGGTCGGGGCCGTCAGCGAGATCCGGCCGCTGCGCACCGAGGAACTGCTCAGCGAAGCCGGTCAACTGGTGGACGACACCGGCGGCGTGGACCAGAAGGTCACCACGACCGTCGCCATGGACTTCGGGCGCATCACGATCCGCTCGGGCCTGTCCCTGTACCTCTTCGGCACACCCGGACAGGACCGTTTCTGGTTCCTGTGGGACGAGCTGTCCCAGGGCGCGCTCGGTGCCGTGGTCCTCGCGGACACCCGGCGCCTGGAGGACTGCTTCCCCGCCGTCGACTACTTCGAGCACCGGCGCATCCCGTTCGTGGTGGCCGTCAACTGCTTCTCGGGAGCCCGTACCTACGGCGCCCGTGACGTCTCGAGGGCCCTCGACCTCGACCGCGGCACACCGGTGGTCCTGTGCGACGCGCGCGACCGGGACTCCGGCAAGGAGGTGCTGATCCGGCTCGTCGAATACGCCGGGCGGATGCACACCGCCCGGCTCCTGGACTCGGTCGGCTGACCGCCGCTCAGGCCGCCAGATCCTTCACGGCCACCACCTTCTCGATGGTGACACGGACCAGCAGCTCACCCGGAACGCCGTTGCGGGCGCCGTACTCCTCGGCGCGGTCCTCGCCCATGTAGCGAGCGGCGATCCGGGTGGCCCACAGGCGCACCTCGTCCAGATCCTCCGACAGCCGGGCGCGGCCGTTCAGTACCACGAAGTGGAACGGCGGCCGGTCGTCGTCCAGGCACAGCGCCACCCGTCCGTCACGGGCCAGATTCCGCCCCTTCACGGTCTCCTTGCCGGTGTTGAAGACCAGTTCGTCTCCGTCCAGCAGGAACCAGATCGGTGCCACATGGGGGCTCCCATCGGCGCGAACGGTGGACAGCTTGCCGGTGCGGGTGCCCTCCGAGACGAACGCCCGCCATTCCTCGTCGGTCATCTTGTCTGCCATGCGCCCATCCTGCTTGCCCGGACGCTGGTCGTGGGGAAGGCTGGCGGAGAGTTCCTCCTGTCAGGGGGAGACGTCACACGGGGAGACGGACATGGCGCAGAACCAGGGACTCGGGTGGCTCCTGGACGATCTGACCGAGCGCGTGGACCATGTGCGGCACGCGCTGGTTCTGTCGAACGACGGTCTGGTCACGGGAGCGAGTACGGGCCTACGTCGCGAGGACGCCGAGCATCTGGCCGCCGTGGCATCCGGGCTGCACAGTCTGGCCAAGGGTTCGGGACGCCACTTCGGCGCGGGCAGAGTGCGCCAGACCATGATCGAGTACGACGACGCCGTGCTGTTCGTGACCGCCGCCGGCACCGGTAGCTGTCTGTGCGTGCTCAGCGGAGCGGAGGCCGACATCGGGCAGATCGCCTACGAGATGACCCTGCTGGTCAATCGCGTCGGCGAACACCTGGGCGTCGATGCCAGGCAACCCGAGCGGGCCCCCATCACAGACCTCTGACCTGGGATTTTCTTCATTCCTGTGGAGTTATCCACAGGCTCGCCACGAGCTGCGGCATGGCGGCTACGGTGTGTATGCGGCTCACGCACAGGGCGTCAGCCACCGACTCCACGGGGGAGTACGACCATGTCGGCAAGCACCTTCGGCCCGCCCCGCCCGCTCATCTGCTCTCCGAGCCGTGCCGCTCGTGAACTGGAGCTGAAACGAAGCGAGTTCGACCTCGCCGTGCGGCTCGGTCATGTCCGGACCGTGCCTGACGAGGGCGGGGGAGGTGGCCGGCGGGTGGAGCGCGCGGAGATCGACCGCCTCCGCGCCCAGGACGGCTTCCCCGAAGCTCTCCGTGACCGGGTACGGGTCGTGGGGACCGCGGAGGGCGCCGCGCTCATGGAGATCCCCGCCGGCCGGTTCACCCGGCTGGCGCGCCTGGGCCTGATCGTGCCGGTGAAGTTCTACCTCAACCGTTACCAGGCCGTGGTGTGGCTCTACCTGGCGCAGGAGCTGCGGAACTTCACGTCAGGCGCCGAGAACGCGCACCTGCTCAAGGGGCGGACGCCCGAGACTCTGCGCGGCCAGCTGGAGGCAGGAGTGGACCTGCGCGCCCGCAACTGGCGCGGACGACACCTCGGTCTCCTGCTGCGGCAGGCCGAGGGCCCCTGGGCCCGCGCCGGTGCAGTGGCGGCCTTCCTCGCGCTCGTCGAGGTCGCCGATGTCGTCAAGGATCCGTACGAGCGCGCCCATGTGAACCGGTTCCGGCCCGCACCGCCCGGTCAAGGGGCGCCGGATTCGCCCTCCGCTCACCTCGCCGAGCGGATCATGACCGCGCACGACACGGACGAGATCGAGTGGCTGCGCAGCGAGCTGGCACGCGCCGTCGAGGAGGCCCGCACCCTGTCGCCCGCCCCGCGGCCCTCTGCCCGCCGCACGGCGCCGGCGACACGGACGACGGCACGGCCGATCCCGCCGATGGCACGAACGGTCACTCGTCCGGCAAGGCCGGAGGGACGGCCGAGCCCACCGTCCGCACCCGGGTGCGAGGGTCCCGGGCGGGAGCCGGCGCAGCCGGCCCGCGGCCTGCGGGCCTGGCTGCGCCGGAGAGGTCCACGGCCCGTACGGGCCTGAACCCGCGCGATTCTCAGCGGCGCCCACGGGACGTGCCCGGGGACGGGGAGGCCTCTACAGAGCCCTGAAGAGCCCCTCCTGCACGACCGAGACGAGCAGACGCCCCCGCAGGTCGTAGATGCGCCCACGCGCCAGACCGCGGCCACCGGTGGCGATCGGCGACTCCTGGTCGTACAGGAACCACTCGTCCGCGCGGAACGGCCGGTGGAACCACATGGCGTGGTCCAGCGAGGCCATGTCGAAGTTCCGCGGGCCCCACAGCGGTTCGACCGGGATACGGACCGCGTCCAGGAGGGTCATGTCACTGGCGTAGGTCAGCGCGCAGGTGTGGACCAGCGGGTCGTCCCCGAGCGGTCCGACCGCGCGCATCCACACCGCGCTGCGCGGCTCGGCCCCCTCGATCTCCTCGTTGTGCCAGCGCAGTCGGTCCACGTACCGGATGTCGAAGGGCTGGCGGCGCGCCATCCGCTCCAACTGCTCCGGCAGCGCGCCCAGATGCTTGCGGATCTCCTCGGTCACCGTGGGCAGCGACTCCGGGTCCGGCACCTCCCGGGCCGGCGGCAGCTGGTGCTCGAACGGTCCTTCCTCAGGCTTGTGAAAGGAGGCGGTCAGATTGAAGATCGTGCGGCCCTGCTGCACGGCCGTGACCCGGCGGGTCGTGAACGACCGGCCGTCGCGGACCCGCTCGACCTGGTACACGATCGGCACACCGGGACGGCCCGGGCGCAGGAAGTACGCGTGCAGCGAGTGCACCGGACGGTCGCCGTCCGTGGTGCGCCCTGCGGCGACCAGCGCCTGGCCCGCCACCTGGCCCCCGAAGACCCGCTGCAAGGACTCCTGCGGGCTTCGCCCACGGAAGATGTTGACCTCGATCTGCTCCAGGTCGAGCAGGTCGACCAGTCGCTCGGCCGGATTCGTCGTCATCGGTGGGACTCTCCTGTGCTCACAGCTGGCCGACGTCGGTGACGCGGACGATCGCGCGGCCCTCGGCGTCGGAGGCCGCGAGGTCGATCTCCGCGCTGATGCCCCAGTCGTGGTCGCCGCCCGGGTCGTCGAAGATCTGGCGGACGCGCCAGAGGCCGTTCTCCGGCTCCTCGTTGATCACCAGCAGCTTGGGACCGCGCGCGTCGGGGCCGGTGCCGAGGTCGTCGTACTCGTCCCAGTACTTGTCCATGGCCTCGCCCCACGCCTCGGCGTCCCAGCCGGACTCGGCGTCCATCTCGCCGAGTTCCTCGACCTGGTCGAGGGCCGCCAGCTCCACGCGGCGGAACAGGGCGTTGCGGACCAGGACCCGGAAGGCGCGCGCGTTGGTGGTGACCGGCTTGACCTCGTCGGCCTTCTCCCGGGCCTCCTCGGCGGTCATCTCCTCGGGGTTGGCGAGCTGCTCCCACTCGTCCAGCAGGCTGGAGTCCACCTGGCGGACCATCTCGCCGAGCCACTCGATCAGGTCCTGCAGATCCTCGGACTTCAGGTCGTCGGGGATGGTGTGGTCGAGGGTCTTGTAGGCGCTGGCGAGGTAGCGCAGCACGATGCCCTCGGTGCGGGCCAGCTCGTAGAAGGACACCAACTCCGTGAAGGACAGTGCTCGTTCGTACATGTCGCGGACGACCGATTTCGGCGACAGCGGGTGGTCGCCGACCCACGGGTGGCTCTTGCGGTAGGTGTTGTACGCGTGGAAGAGCAGCTCTTCCAGCGGCTTCGGGTAGGCGACGTCCTGGAGGCGCTCCATGCGCTCCTCGTACTCGACGCCGTCCGCCTTCATCGCGGCCACGGCCTCGCCGCGCGCCTTGTTCTGCTGGGCGACGAGAATCTGCCGCGGGTCGTCCAGCGTGGACTCGACCACGGACACCATGTCCAGGGCGTAGGACGGCGACTCGGGGTCGAGGAGTTCGAACGAGGCGAGCGCGAACGTGGACAGCGGCTGGTTGAGCGCGAAGTCCTGCTGAAGGTCGACGGTGAGCCGGACGATGCGGCCCTCCGCGTCCGGCTTCTCGAGCTTCTCCACGATCCCGCCGTCCAGCAGCGAGCGGTAGATCGCGATGGCGCGGCGGATGTGCCGCAGTTGCTGCCTGCGCGGCTCGTGGTTGTCCTCGAGAAGGTGGCGCATCGCCTCGAAGGCGTTGCCGGGCCGGGCGATCACCGACAGCAGCATCGTGTGCGTGACCCGGAAGCGGGAGGTGAGCGGCTCGGGATCCGACTCGATCAGCTTCTGGAAGGTGTTCTCCGTCCAGGCCACAAAGCCTTCCGGCGCCTTCTTGCGCACCACCTTGCGGCGCTTCTTCGGGTCGTCGCCCGCCTTCGCCAGGGCCTTCTCGTTCTCGATGACGTGCTCGGGCGCCTGCGCCACGACGAGTCCGGCCGTGTCGAACCCGGCCCGGCCGGCCCGGCCCGCGATCTGGTGGAACTCACGTGCACGCAGGGTGCGCACTCGGCTGCCGTCGTACTTGGTGAGCGCGGTGAACAGCACGGTGCGGATGGGCACGTTGACACCAACGCCGAGGGTGTCCGTGCCGCAGATGACCTTCAGCAGGCCGGCTTGGGCGAGCTTCTCCACCAGGCGCCGGTACTTGGGCAGCATGCCGGCGTGGTGGACGCCGATGCCGTGCCGGACGTAACGGGAGAGATTGCGGCCGAACTTGGTGGTGAAGCGGAAGTTGCCGATCAGTTCGGCGATCTGGTCCTTCTCCTCGCGCGTGCACATGTTGATGCTCATCAGCGCCTGCGCCCGCTCCACGGCCTGTGCCTGCGTGAAGTGCACGATGTAGACGGGCGCCTGCTTGGTCGCCAGCAGATCCGTGAGCGTCTCGGTGAGCGGGGTCAGTTCGTACTCGTAGGAGAGCGGGACCGGGCGCGTCGCGGAGCGGACCACCGAGGTGGGGCGGCCGGTGCGGCGGGTGAGGTCCTTCTCGAAGAAGGAAACATCACCCAAAGTGGCCGACATCAGGATGAACTGGGCCTGGGGAAGCTCCAGCAGCGGGATCTGCCAGGCCCAGCCGCGGTCGCCTTCCGCGTAGAAGTGGAACTCGTCCATGACGACCTGGCCGACGTCCGCGTTCTTGCCGTCGCGCAGGGCGATCGACGCCAGCACCTCGGCGGTGCAGCAGATCACGGGGGCGTCGGCGTTCACGGAGGCGTCGCCGGTGAGCATGCCCACGTTCTCGGTCCCGAAGAGCTTGCACAGCTCGAAGAACTTCTCCGACACCAGCGCCTTGATCGGGGCCGTGTAGAAGGTGACCTCGTCCCGGGCCAGCGCGGCGAAGTGCGCGCCCGCGGCGATCATGCTCTTGCCGGACCCGGTGGGCGTCGAGACGATCACGTTCGCCCCGGAGACCACCTCGATCAGCGCCTCCTCCTGGTGGGGGTAGAGGGTGAGGCCGCGCTCCTGCGCCCACGACTCGAAGGCTTCGTACAGGGCGTCGGGGTCGGCGGTCGGCGGCAGCTGATCGATGAGGGTCACGCACCCATCTTGCCTGGCCTTGTCCCCGAGAGGGGAATCGGCTGCGGGAACGAAGATCACGGCCGCTACGCTGTGTCGCCGACGCAGCGTCACCGCACCAGGCCAACTGGACAGCGGCACACGAGGAATGGGGCGGAAAGCGGCCATGATGGGACCAGCACACTCACTGTCGGGGGCCGCGGCCTGGCTCGGCGTCGGAGCGGCCGCCGCCGCGGCCGGTCACCCGATGCCCTGGCCGGTCCTCCTCGTCGGCGCCCTGATCTGCGCCGGCGCCGCGCTCGCTCCGGACCTCGACCACAAGGCGGCCACCATCTCCCGGGCCTTCGGGCCGATCTCCCGCTGGCTCTGCGAGATCGTCGACAAGCTGTCGTACGCCGTCTACAAGTCGACCAGGAAGCAGGGGGACCCGCGGCGCTCAGGAGGCCACCGCACACTGACGCACACCTGGCTGTGGGCGGTTCTGATCGGCGCCGGCTGCTCCGGATTGGCGATCACCGGCGGTCGCTGGGCGGTGCTGGCGATCCTGTTCGTGCACATGGTGCTGGCCATCGAGGGCCTGCTGTGGCGGGCGGCGCGCGGCTCCAGCAGCGATGTGCTGGTCTGGCTGCTGGCGGCGACCAGCGCGTGGATCCTCGCGGGGGTGCTGGACAAGCCGGGCAACGGCTCGGACTGGCTGTTCACGGCGCCGGGCCAGGAGTACCTGTGGCTGGGGCTGCCGATCGTGCTGGGCGCCCTGGTGCACGACATCGGGGACGCGCTGACGGTGTCCGGCTGCCCGATCCTGTGGCCGATCCCGGTGGGCCGCAAGCGCTGGTACCCCCTGGGACCGCCGAAGCCCATGCGGTTCCGGGCCGGCAGCTGGGTGGAGCTGAAGGTGCTGATGCCGGTGTTCATGCTGCTCGGCGGAGTGGGTTGCGCGGCGGCCCTCAACGTGATCTGAGCCGCCTCACCCGCTCGGGGCACCTGGCGCGTCGCTCGCCCGCACGGCGCCCGGGCTGGCGCGCTGCGTCAGGTCGCCTCGCCCGACTCCGCCCCGCCGTACCGGCGCTCGAAGCGGGCGACGCGGCCCTCGGTGTCCACGGTGCGGGCCTTGCCCGTGTAGAAGGGGTGGCTCTCGGAGGAGATCTCCACGTCGATCACCGGATAGCTTTGGCCGTCGTCCCACTCGATGGTCTGCTCGCTCCGTGCGGTGGACCGGGTCAGGAAGGCGTAGCCCGCCGCGCGGTCACGGAAGACCACGGGGTGGTAGTCGGGGTGCTTGTCCTGCTGCATGGCGGCTCCTCGTGCGGGGCGGTCGGGCAGGGTGCCTGCGGGTCAGCCGGGGAGGGAGTCCTCGTCGACGATGTGCATCGCGGCCTCCTCCGCGGAGGCGGCGGCGCCGTCGATACCGACGTCGGTGGCGACGAGAGCGGCCTCCTCGTCCTCGTGCGCGCCTTCGTCGGGGGCCACCAGCCGGCCGGAGCGGAAGTTGCCGACCTCGTTGTCGAGGACCTCGCCGTCGGTGCCGTCGCAGTCACCGATGCCGTCGCCGACGGGCGCGGCAGGGTCGGGCAGCTCCTCGGCGAGCCGCTGGTCGAGGGTTTCACCCGCCTGTCGTTCCGCCGCCGTCACACCGACGTGGTCCACCGCCCACGGCCGCTCGGGAGGGGACCAGCCCCGGTCGAGGGGGTCGGCGACGCCGTCGAAGTCCAGTGTGTCCTCGACGTCGAGCACCCCCGAGTCCTCCCGGATCTCCGAGGGATCGGGCTGGTAGACGTCATCCCCCCAACCGTCGGCGCTGTCCACGAGTACCTCCAGGTGGTGAGGACGGCCGCATGCCGCCGAAACGGGCTGCGGGCCGTCGGCACGCCCGGCACGGGCACGGGACACGGTCCGAGTGGTCCCCGGGCGCTTTCCGCACCGGTGCCGCTCTCCAGCCTTCCACCCCGGCTCGGGACCGCGCAACGGCACGAGCCCCGGCCGGGTCCCGCACCCGCGTGCCGGGGCCCGGCGGGACCTGCGGGGCACCGGTGGCACCCCGCGGGCGGGTCCCGTCGCGATGCGCTCTCCAGGGGCACCGCCGCCGTCGGCGCGCGTCGCGGGGGCCCTGGACAGCCCGCGTGCCGGCACGATCGCCCGACTCACCGGCACAGGCACCGGCGCCGGGCGAGCCCTCCGCGCCGTCGGTACGGGCGCCGGCTCCGCACCTCGCCCGCCTGTGCCGTCTTCGCCTGCGCTGCCGGCTGCGTACCGTCACCTGTCGGTGACGTCCGTGCCGGCGTCGGTGCCCTCGGTGGGGCCTCAGCCGTGCCAGGACCGCCACAGTGCCGCGTACGCCCCGTCCGCCGCCACCAGCTCGTCATGGCTGCCCAGCTCGCTGATGCGGCCGTTCTCCACCACGGCGATCACGTCGGCGTCGTGCGCGGTGTGCAGGCGGTGGGCGATGGCGACCACCGTGCGACCGTCCAGGACACGGGCCAGGGAGCGTTCCAGATGCCGAGCCGCACGCGGGTCGAGCAGCGAGGTCGCCTCGTCCAGGACCAGCGTGTGCGGATCGGCCAGCACCAGCCGGGCCAGCGCGATCTGCTGGGCCTGCGCCGGGGTCAGCGCAAGGCCGCCGGAGCCGACCTCGGTGCTCAGGCCGTCGTCCAGCGCCCGCGCCCACGCGTCCGCGTCGACCGCGCCCAGGGCCGCCCACAGCTCGTCGTCGTGGCTGCCGATGGGGGTCTCCCCGCTCGAGCGAAGCCGAGAGTGGGGGAGGGCCAGCAGGAGGTTGTCGCGCAGGGAGCCCACGAACACGTGATGCTCCTGGTTGACCAGGGCCACGTGCGAGCGGACGCGTTCGGCCGGCATCCGGGACAGCTCCGCCCCGCCCAGGGTGACGCGGCCGTCCCGGGGCGCGTAGATCCCGGCGAGCAGCCTGCCCAGGGTGGACTTGCCCGCGCCGGAGGGGCCGACCAGGGCCAGCCGGGTGCCCGGCGCCACGTCCAAGGAGACCTTGCGCAGCACGTCGACGCCCTCGCGGTAACCGAAGTGCACCCGGTCGGCGCGCACGTCCCGCCCGGCGGGGGCCAGCGAGCCGTCCCCGGCGTCCGGCTCGACGTCCCGCACCCCGACCAGGCGGGCCAGCGACACCTGGGCCACCTGCACCTCGTCGTACCAGCGCAGGATCAGGTTGACCGGGTCGACGAGCATCTGCGCGATGAGCGCGCCCGTGGTCAGCTGACCCACCTCGAGCCAGCCCTGCAGGACGAACACACCGCCGACCATCAGGACCGAGCCGAGCACGAGAGCGTGCACGGCGTTGATCACCGGGAAGAGCACGGACCGCAGCCACAGGGTGTAGCGCTCCCACGCCGTCCACTCCTTGATGCGCCGCTCCGAGAGCGCGACACGGCGCGCGCCGAGACGGTGCGCCTCCACGGTGTGGCCCGCGTCCACGGTCTCGGCGAGCGCTGCGGCGACGGCGGCGTACCCGGCGGATTCGGAGCGGTAGCCGGAGGGCGCCCGCTTGAAGTACCAGCGGCAGCCGACCACGAGCACCGGCACGGCGAGCAGGACGGCGGCCGCCAGTGGCGGTGCCGTCACGATCAGCCCGCCGAGCAGCAGCACGACCCACACGGCACCGATCGCCAGCTGCGGCACGGCCTCGCGCATGGCGTTGGCGAGGCGGTCGATGTCGGTGGTGATCCGGGAGAGCAGATCGCCGGTGCCCGCCCGCTCCAGCACGCCCGGCGGCAGCCCGACCGACCGGACGAGGAAGTCCTCGCGCAGGTCGGCCAGCATCCGCTCGCCGAGCATCGCGCCCCGCAGCCGCACCTGCCGGACGAACACGGCCTGAACGGCCAGCGCGAGCACGAACGTCCCGACGGTCAGGCCGAGATGCAGCTCCCGGGCCCCGTCCGACACCCGCTCGACCAGGCCGCCGAGCAGGTAGGGGCCCACCATGGAGGCGACCACGGCCACCGTGTTGACCGCGATCAGAAGCAGGAAGGCGCGCCGGTGCCGGCGGAACAGTTCCACGACGTAGGCGCGTACGGTCGCGGCCGCGCCGACGGGCAGGGTGGTGGCGGTCGTCGGGGCCGCCGGGTCGTACGCGGGCGGCGCAACGCCGATCATGCGCTCTCCTCGATCTCTTCCAGTTCCTCGAGAGCGTCCAGGAGGACGTCCCCGTCGGACAGGTCCACAGCAGCGCCGGCCGAGGCCTGCTCCTCCTCGGTCTCGCGCGTCACCACGGCCCGGTATCGCGGCTCGCCGTCGACGAGTTCACGGTGCACGCCGGTCGCCACGACCTCACCCTCGTGGAGGAGGGCGACCCGGTCCGCGCGGTCGAGCAGCAGCGGCGAGGAGGTGAACACCACCGTCGTCCGTCCCGAGCGCAGCCGGCGCAGCCCGTCCGCGATCCGTGCCTCGGTGTGCGAGTCGACCGCGGAGGTCGGCTCGTCCAGCACCAGCACCTCCGGATCGGTGATCAGCGACCGGGCCAGGGCGAGCCGCTGGCGCTGGCCGCCGGAGAGGGAGCGTCCGCGTTCGGTGATGCGGGCGTCCATCGGGTCGGCGGCGTCCACCGAGCCCTGGACGAGCGCGTCCAGGACGTCCTCGCACTGCGCCGCGGCCAGCGCGTCGGCGGGCCGCACGGCACCAGAGGCGGGCACGTCGAGCAGTTCGCGCAGGGTGCCGGAGAGCAGCACCGGGTCCTTGTCCTGGACGAGGACGGCGGTACGGGCGGTGTCCAGCGGGAGTTCGTCCAGGGGAACTCCGCCGAGCAGCGCCGAGCGGCCGGGGTCGGCGGGGTGGCCGCCCAGCCGCTCCGCGAGCCTGCCCGCCGCGTCAGGGTCGCCGCAGACCACGGCGGTGAGCCGGCCGGCGGGAGCGAGCAGACCGGTGTCGGGGTCGTACAGGTCACCGTCCGGCACCTCGGCGGCGCGGACGCCGTCGGTGGCGGTGGCCCGCTCCAGCGACAGCACGCGGGCGGCGCGTTTGGCCGAGGGACGGGAGAAGGAGTAGGCCATCGCGATCTCTTCGAAGTGGCGCAAGGGATAGTTCAGGATCATCACCGCGCTGTACACGGTGACGAGTTCGCCGACCGTGATCCGGCCCTGGCGGGCCAGATGGACGCCGTGCCAGACGACCGCGATCAGCAGCAGCCCCGGCAGCAGCACCTGGATGGCGGAGATCAGCGACCACATCCGGGCGCTGCGCACCGCGGCGTGCCGTACCTCCTGCGAGGCCTGCCGGTAGCGGTCGAGGAACAGTTCCTCGCCGCCGATGCCGCGCAGCACGCGCAGCCCGGCGACCGTGTCCGACGCCAGTTCGGTGGCCCGGCCCGCCTTCTCGCGCTGCACGTCGGCGCGGCGCGTCGCGCGGGGCAGCAGCGGCAGCACGGCGAGCGCCACGACGGGCAGCCCGACGGCGACCACCACGCCCAGGGCGGGCTGGTAGACGAGGAGGCCGGCACAGACCACGACGACCGTCAGAGCGGCCGCGGTGAACCGGGAGACCGCTTCGACGAACCAGCCGATCTTCTCCACGTCACCGGTGGAGACGGCCACCACCTCACCGGCCGCGACCCGTCGCGTCAGCGCGGAGCCCAGATGGGCGGCCTTGCGTGCGAGCAGTTGCTGGACGCGGGCCGCGGCGGTGATCCAGTTGGTGACGGCGGCCCGGTGCAGGAAGGTGTCGCCGACGGCGATGCCCGTGCCGCACAGCAGCATCAGACCACCCGTCAGGGCGAGCCGGCTGCCGGAGCGGTCGATGACCGCCTGGACGGCGAGGCCGACACAGAAGGGCAGGGCGGAGACGGAGACGAAGTGCAGCAGGCCCCATGCGAGCGACTTCAGCTGCCCGCCCATCTGGTTGCGCCAGAGCCACCACAGGAAGCGAGGACCCGAACGTGTGTCGGGCACGCCCGGATCGGAATACGGAAGGTCTTGAATCTGCATGACGTCCCAGTGGCTCGTGTCAGGGGAGGGGGATGCGGCTGTGCGCGGCAACAAGCCGTGAAAGGTTCGCGTCGCAGAGTGGTGAATTTCAAACGGTTTTCCTGGACGGCCCGCGCGGACGGCCGACTTCCGGCCAGGGGGCCGAGGACGCACCGAGGCCCCTGTGACCGCACCGGTCGCAGGGGCCTCGGAACCGACCGCTTATCGGCCGGGCGGGGGGCTCTTGGGCGCCGGCGGCGGTCCTGCCGCGGCGGGTCCGGCCAGCACGTCCACGTCGCTGACCCGGACGTAGGCGAGCCGGTGACCGAGCTGGATCTGGTAGTAGCCCTCCTGGCCCCTCACCACCGGCTCGGGTGTGTCGGCGAAGGACGACCGGTCGACGTACGAACTGCCGACGCGGGCCTGGGTCACGTACCGCTGGCCCGCCGCGAAGCGGTAGGGGAGCGGCGACTCGGGCTCCTCGTCCACGTCCTCGGGGTAGGCGTCCGCCTCCGGCAGCGCCCGCCCGTAGACCGGGATCTCGTTCAGGCCTTCCTTCGGTGTCACCATCCGGCCGGTCGCGCCGACGGCCGTCGGGTGTTTGCGCGGGTTCTTGAACCAGGCCTTGCGGCCCTGGAACCAGATCGCCGTCCACTCGCCGTTGCGTCCGGCGACGGCGAAGGTCTGGCCGGCGGAGACGCGCGACCCCAGGTCGTTGACGTCCTCCGTGGAGGGGTCGCCGTCCGGCTTGCGGCCCGGGTCCTGGATCAGGGGGGCGTTGTCGGCCGGTTCGGTGTGGAGGCGGACGGCGCTGGAGCCGTGCGCCGGGCACGGCACACCGCTGCCGGCGCACCCCGTGAACCGTGGTTTGTGGGTGGCGTAGTCCGGAAGGATCATCACCATGTCGCTGTCCGGTCCCGCCGTGGCCCGCAGCGGGGCGCCGAGCAGGTCGAAGTAGTGCCGCCAGTCCCAGAAGGGGCCCGGGTCGTCGTGCATGTCGGGGATGGTGCCGGCGGTCGGTGACGGCACGTTGTCGTGGCCGAAGACGTGCTGCCGGTCGAGCGGGACGCCGTAACGTTTCGCCAGATAGCGCACCAGGCGGGCCGAGGCCTGGTACATCCGTTCCGTGTACCAGGTGCCGGGGTGGGTGAGGAAGCCCTCGTGCTCGATGCCGATCGAACGGGCGTTCACGAACTGGCTGCCGGAGTGCCAGGCCTCGTCCTTGGTCTTGACGTGCTGGGTGATGTGGCCGTCGCTGGAGCGGATCGAGTAGTGCCACGACGCCTCGGTCGGATCCTGCACCGTCTCGAACATCCTGGGCAGCCTGGCCTCGGTGTCGTGGATGACGATGTACTCGATCTTCTGGTCCCGCGGCCGGTCGGCGAGGTCGTGGTTGCCGTACGTGCCGTCCTCGTCGATCTGCTCGTACGGCGCGCTGAGCCAGTCGCAGGACAGCTCCGCGGGGCACTCGGCCTCCTTGGACCGCCGTACGGCCTCGGGGTGGGCCTCGCGTGGACGTACAGCGGGGCTCGGGGCGAGGGTGACCTTCTGTCCTTCGGCCGTGGTGCGGTGCGCTCCCTTGCGGATCAGGGCGAAGACGTCGTTCGCGTAGGTCGCCGCTGACGTGATGTCACGGGTGCCGGGGTAGCGCTCCACTGCCTCCCACCAGTCCGCCGGGTCGTCACTGAGGGGCTTGCCGAGCTGTCGCTGCGTGGCCGCCAGAAGTGCCGCGCCGCCCCGGATGTTGGCGGCGGCGTCCGTCCGCAGGCGCTCGACCGGGACCTCGATCAGGCGTGCGGCGTGCTCGAGGTCCGCCGGCTGCACGACATGGCCGCCCGCGGTGTCGTCCACGGGCGCGGCCGGCGCCTGCGTCTTCCCCGAAGGGGGCGGGCCGGCCGCCTCCGCCTCCGCCGGGTCCTGCAGCCGGCCGGTGTCGAGCAGGTGCATCGGTCCGTAGCCGCCGGCGACGCTGGGAGCGCCGGGATGGGCGTCCCAGCGCGACTGCACGTAGGACACGCTCATGAGCACGCTGCGCGGCACGTGGTACTCGCGTGCGGCGTCCTCGAAGACATCCTGCAGCCGCAGGTCCGGCGACCCGTCCTCGCCGGACATCGGGATGAGCAGCAACGGCGCGAGCACCGCCGCCGACGCGATCACGCAAGCCGTTCGGCGGTACCCGCGGAGGGCGTTGGGAACACGTGGGGTGGCCGGTCTTCTCATTGCACGGTTCTCCAGACATGCTCGTCACCATCAGGACAAGGGAGTTGTCCTGCACGCCACCCCTGGTACGTTTCCGTGCTTGGCGCGCCACGTCGCGCCAACCGTCACCGGGGTGGCCGAGCGGCCGGGCAGAGGCCACTCGGTCGGCGGCGTGGGGCTCAGTCCTCGACCGGGTCGACCTGCCAGTCCGGGTGACCCGGCATGGGCGGGGTGTGCGGGCCGTACAGCCACGGGGTCAGGAAGGGGTTCAGGTCCTCGCCGGCGACCCGGGACGCGAGCGCGATGAACTCCCGGGTGCCGGCCGCGCGCCCCCGGTACGTCCTCACCCAGGACCGCTCGATCCTGTCGAAGGTCTCGGTGCCGACCTTCTCCCGCAGGGCGAACAGCACCAGTGCCGAACCGTCGTAGCGCATCACCTTGAACAGCGTCGGTTCCGTGGGCTCGGCGGGCGCCCCCTCGTCGTGCCGCCACTGGTCGTGCTGCTCGTACGCCGCCCGCATCACGTCCTCCAGGCTCACACCGCCGTGTTCGTCGGAGTACAGACGTTCGTAGAACCGGGCGTGACCCTCGCTCAGCCACAGGTCGGACCAGCGCCGCAGGGCGACGCTGTCACCCGTCCAGTGGTGGGTCAGCTCGTGCACGAGATTGCGCTCGGCGTCGATCCGGTCCCCGAGCAGGTCGTCCTTCGGTACGACGGACAGCGACTGGGTCTCGAGCGCCACGGGCAGGTCGGTGTCCCCGACGAGCACGCCGTAGCGGCGGAACGGGTACGGGCCGAGCCGCCGTTCCAGCCAGGCGAGGTGTTCCGGGGTGAGTGAGCGGTAGGCCTCGGTGTCGCCGACCAGGCTCTCCGGGACCACGTCCCGGACCGGCAGTCCGCGCGGGCCGGCGCTGTCGACGAACGCGAACCTCCCGATCGCCAGCTGGACCAGTTGCGGCGCGACCGGCTCTTCGGAGTCGTACGTCCACCGGATGCGTCCGCCGGGTCGCCGGACCCTGTCGACCAGCCGGCCGTTGGCCACCGCTCTGAGCCCCGCGGGTGTGGTGATGCGGAAGGTGACCGGCGCCCGCAGGCTCGGGTGGTCGTTCGACGGGAAGATCATTTTGGCGCCGTCGGGCTGGGCGCAGACCATGGTGCCGTCGGACGTCGGCACCCAGCCGTAGTCCTGGATGGCGTCGTCGCGGTGCCGGTGCTGCGTCGGGTCGGCCGTGTAGGCGACGTGGACGGTGAACGGGCTTCCGCGCGGGATCGGTCTCGCCGGAGTGACGACCAGTTCGTCTCCGTCGCGGACGGCGGCGGCGGGCGTGCCGTCGACCGTGACCTCGCGCAGGGTGTTGCCCGCGAAGTCGAGATCGAAGCGGGACAGGGACTGAGTGGCCGTGGCGCTGATGGCGGCGCCGGCGGCGAAGGGCGTCCGGGGTGCCCGCCAGTCGAAGTCGAGCGTGTACCGGCGGACCGTGTAGCCGCCGTTGCCGGCCAGCGGCATCAGCGGGTCGCCGATCCCCGGTGCGCCTGGGGCCGGGGCGGGGGCCGACGGGGCGGCCGGACCGGGAGCGGGCGAGCCGTCGGCTCCCCGCGGGAGCGTGGCGAGCACGGCGGCACCCGTGAACGCGCCGGCAGCGGCGAGGGCTAGGGCGAGGACCGCGCGACGGTTGCGCAGGACATGACGGGGGCGCCCCCGACGGGACTCCTGGCCCGCGGCTCCCGTGAGTGACCCCTGTGGCATCTCCATGACCGCACTATGCCAGCAAGATCCGCTTATAGCATGAAATGTCCTTATGGGGCGCGCCTGTGCGGGGCAGGGCGGCCGAGCCGGCCCCGTGGGCGTCCCGGCGTGGCGGTCTTCGTCCGGTCTGTGCGTTGCGGCCGGTGGTCAACTCCCCGTAGAACACCGCCCATGAGAAGACGGATAGTCATGTCCATGTTCGCCGGAGCGACCCTCCTGGTGAGCACGTTCTTCGGTACCGGGACCGCAACCGCCCGAGCGGCGGACGTACCCGCCGAGTTCGGTACCGACTGGCACGACCCGGTGACCGCGGCGCCGCCGCTCGACCGGCCGCACACCAGGTCGTGCGAGGTCACCCTCGCCGACGCCCGGTTCCGCGACTTCACCCCCTACCGGGGTGCGTACACCCCGCCCCAGGGCTGCGGCGACCGCTGGAGCAAGGTCGTCCTGCGCCTCGACGGCAAGGTGAAGGGGCGTCAGTACGACCGGCTCGGCTATCTGCACGTCGGCGGGGTGGAGATCCTGCGCACCTCCACGCCGGAGCCCTCGCCCGACGGCATCGAGTGGCACGTCGAGAAGGACGTCACCCGCTACAGCGACACCTTCCGCGGTGCGCGGGACGTCGAGATGCTCATCGGCAACGTCGTGGACGACACGTACACCGGGGTCATCGACGTGCACGTCACCCTGACCTTCTACGCGGGCCGCCCCGGGACCCTCGCGCCCGATCGTGTGCTCACCCTCGCCGACACGCCGGACGGCACGACCCTCACCACCCCGCGCAACAGCGAGCGGATCGTCGCCGAGGTGTACGCGACCGGTTCGGGCGGCGGCTGCGAGGAGTTCTGGTACCTGACCGTGGCCGACCCGGCGTCCTACTCCTGCAAGGCCGACCACGGGCCCTACCGCGAGGTGCAGATCAGGGTCGACGGCCGGCTCGCGGGCATCGCGGCGCCGTTCCCGAACGTCTGGACCGGCGGCTGGTCCAACCCCTTCCTCTGGTACGTCCTCCCGGCTCCCCGCGCCTTCGACGTCCGGCCCGTCGAGTACGACCTCACGCCCTTCGCCGGCCTCCTCAACGACGGCCTCCCGCACCGCGTCGAGGTCTCCGTCGCCGGCGTACCCGCGGGGCAGTCCGGCTGGAGCGCACCGGTGAACGTACTGGTCTGGCGTGACGCGCACCGCGCCCACGTCACCGGCGCGCTCACCGGGAACACGGCGACGGACGTCACCAACTCCTCGACCTACACGCCCGGTTCGGAGAACCGCGTCGACACCGACGCCGGGCACCGGCTCACCGTCTCCGGCTACCTCGACACCTCGCACGGCCGGGTGACGACCACCGTCAGCAGGACGCTGGACAACACCTCCGTCCACCGCTGGACCGACGGCGAGAACACGGACGGACTCGACGCGACCTGGACCGACGACGAGACCGTCACCGTCGGCGGACCCGGCCCCGCGCGCACCATGCACACGCACCGGACGTACACGATGAACGGCGCCACGACCGTCGGCTCGGACAACCGCCTGCGCACAGCGCTGACCCTCGGCGACCGCGCCTCGGTCGTGGAGCGGCGGGACGGCCGGCGCACCGCGTGGTCCCGGCTCGACGACACCTACAGCGGCGACGCCGCGTACACGATCAACGTCCCGCGCGACCAGCGGCACGCGGTGGGCACGTCGACCGAGCGTTATCGGCGGTACGGCTCCGGCGGCTGCTACGACCGGTCGCTGACCACGGTCCAGGGAGCGCTGACGGAGGACCGCAGCCGCTGCTGACCCGGCGATGTCCGGTGCGTCACCCGGCCGCCTGCCCTCGCTCCGGCCTTCCGGGGCGGGGGCAGCGGTCGTTCAGCACGGCTTGACCGCGTCTCCGTCGATCAGCGTGTCCAGCAGGACGCCGAGCACCTGGCGCTCCTTCTCCGTCAGCGGGGCGAGTATCTCCTCGGCCGCCGAGCGCCGTGCGCCGCGCAGCTCGCGCAGGGTCGAGCGGCCCTCGTCCGTCAGCTCGATCCGGGTCACGCGCCGGTTCGCCGGGTCGGACACCCGACGCACCTCGCCGTGCGCCTCCAGCCCGTCGACCAGGGTCGTCACCGCGCGGGGCACGACCTCCAGGCGCTCGGCGAGGTCGGCCATGCGCGGGGGCGAGCCGTAGTGCGCGAGGGTGCGCAACAGCCGGGACTGGGCCGGGGTGATACCCAGGGCGCGCTCCTCCAGGTGGCGCTTCTGGATGCGGTGCACCCGGCGGGTCAGCCGCAACAACTGCTCGGCGAGCAGGCCCTCGGGATCGGGGGTGGTCATGCGGGAACAATATCAGGACGCCGTTCATTGTGAGTATAGGTAACAATGAGCTACGATCCGTTCCGTCCTGGTCGGCCGATCCCGGCCGACCTCCGCCCACCTCCGTAGGAGCCCATGCACCCCGACCGTGAACCGTCCTGGACCCCACCTGCCGACTCCGAGGAGCAGCCCCGGCAGGTGCGTCGCATCCTGAAGCTCTTCCGTCCCTACCGCGGGCGGCTCGCGATCGTCGGCCTGCTGGTCGGCGCCTCCTCGCTGGTCTCGGTGGCCACACCGTTCCTGCTGAAGGAGACCCTGGACGTCGCGATCCCCGAGGGCCGCACCGGCCTGCTGAGCCTGCTCGCGCTCGGCATGATCCTCAGCGCCGTCCTCTCCAGCGTCTTCGGAGTCCTCCAGACGCTGATCTCGACCACCGTCGGCCAGCGCGTCATGCACGACCTGCGCACCGCCGTCTACGGCCGCCTGCAGCGCATGTCGCTGGCCTTCTTCACCCGCACCCGCACCGGCGAGGTGCAGTCCCGCATCGCCAACGACATCGGCGGCATGCAGGCCACCGTCACCTCGACCGCCACCTCCCTGGTCTCCAACGTCACCAGCGTGGTCGCGACGATCGTCGCCATGCTCGCCCTCGACTGGCGGCTCACGATCGTCTCGCTGCTCCTGCTGCCGGCGTTCGTGTGGATCAGCCGCCGTGTGGGCAGAGAACGCAAGAAGATCACCACCCAGCGGCAGAAGCAGATGGCCGCGATGGCCGCGACCGTCACCGAGTCGCTCTCCGTCAGCGGCATCCTGCTCGGCCGGACCATGGGCCGCTCCGACTCGCTCACCGCGTCCTTCGCCGAGGAGTCCGAGGGTCTGGTCGACCTGGAAGTGAAGTCGAACATGGCCGGGCGCTGGCGCATGGCCGTGATCACGATCGTGATGGCCGCGATGCCCGCCGTCATCTACTGGACCGCGGGCCTGGCCCTCCGGTTCGGCGGCCCCGAGGTCTCCCTCGGCACCATCGTCGCCTTCGTCTCGCTCCAGCAGGGCCTGTTCCGCCCGGCCGTCAGCCTGCTCGCGACCGGCGTCCAGATCCAGACCTCGCTCGCGCTCTTCCAGCGCATCTTCGAGTACCTGGACCTGCCCATCGACATCACCGAGCGCGCAGAGCCCGTCCGCCTCGACCGCATCAAGGGTGAGGTCCGCTTCGAAGGCGTCACGTTCCGCTACGACGCCGACGACGCGGTCCGCCCGGTCCTCGACGGCATCGACGTCACCGTGCCCGCGGGCGGCAGTCTCGCCGTCGTCGGCCCGACCGGCGCCGGCAAGTCCACCCTCGGATATCTGGTGCCCCGCCTCTACGACGTCACCGGCGGTCGCGTCACTCTGGACGGCATCGACGTCCGCGACCTCGACTTCGACACCCTCGCCCGCGCGGTCGGCGTCGTCTCGCAGGAGACGTACCTCTTCCACGCCTCGGTCGCCGACAACCTGCGCTTCGCCAAGCCGGACGCCACCGACGAGGAACTGCACACGGCGGCCAGGGCGGCGCAGATCCACGAGCACATCGCCGCACTGCCCGACGGCTACGACACGATCGTCGGCGAGCGCGGTCACCGCTTCTCCGGAGGTGAGAAGCAGCGCCTCGCCATAGCCCGCACCATCCTGCGCGACCCGCCGGTCCTCATCCTCGACGAGGCGACCAGCGCACTCGACACCCGCACGGAGGCCGCCGTCCAGGAGGCCATCGACGCCCTGTCGGCCGACCGTACGACGGTCACCATCGCCCACCGCCTGTCCACGATCCGTGATGCCGATCAGATCGTGGTGCTGGATTCCGGCCGGGTGGCCGAACGGGGCACGCACGAGGAACTGCTGGAGCTGGACGGGCGCTACGCGGCTCTGGCGCGCCGGGACGCCCAGCTGGAACCCGCAAGCTGACGCAGCGATCGCCAAACTGAACATATGCCGGGTTTGCAGCGATATGCGTAATACCGTGCCCGCATGCAGAAGAAGAATCCGCCACGGAGCACGATCCGACTGACCCGCCGAGGCCGCCTCGCCCTCGTCGCGGCCGGCGCCGTCGTGGCCGGCACCGCCGTGGCGGTGCCGCTGCTGACGCTGGAGAGGAGCATCCGCGAGGAGGCGAAGCCCGCGACCCTGGTCATCCCGGAGGGCTGGCGCGCGAGCCAGGTGTACGACGCGATCGACGAGGCCCTGAAGCTGCCCTTGGGCAGCACCCGCAAGTCCATCGGCAAGGCCGGTCTGAAACTGCCGGGCGAGGCCGCGGGCAACCCCGAGGGTTATCTCTTCCCGGCGACATATCCGCTGGCGAAAGGAGCGACCCCCGAATCCGTGCTGCGGTTCATGGTCGACACCGCCGACAAGAAGTTCAACTCGGCGCCGACCGCGGCCGGGGCCCAGCGCAGCGCGATGAACCTCTACCAGGCCGTCACCATCGCCAGCATCGTCCAGGTCGAGGCCGTGACGAAGGCGGAGATGGGCAAGGTCGCCCGGGTCGTCCTCAACCGGCTGGAGCGCGGGATGCCGCTGCAGATGGACTCGACCATCAACTACGCCCTGAACCGCACCGCCGTCCAGACCAGCGAGGACGACATCCGCATCGACAGCCCGTACAACTCCTACCAGCGCATGGGCCTGCCGCCGACGCCGATCGACAACCCCGGCGAGGACGCGATGCGCGCCGTGCTCAACCCGCCGCCGGGTACCTGGCTGTACTTCGTGACGGTCAAGCCCGGAGACACCCGTTTCACCGACGACTACGCGACGCACATGCGCAACGTGGCGGAGTTCAACGCCCTCCACCAGAGCACGGGAGCGCCACAGGCCCCGAGCCAGCCCCCGCTGCAGCCCCTTCCACAGCCCCCGCTGCAGCCCCTTCCTCAGCCCCCGCTGCAGCCCCTTCCTCAGCCCCCGCCGCAGTCCCTTCCGGAGGCCCCTCCACCGTCTCCGCCGCAGTCCCCGTTGCCGTCCCCGCCGCAGTCCCCGTTGCCGTCTCCGCCGCAGTCCCCGGCCCCCTCGCAGCCTGCCCTTCGCTGAGCCGACGGGACGTCAGGCGGCGGCCGGCTGTTCCCCGGCCGACAACCGCCTGATGTCCCGGACGGCCGCGCGACCGGCCCGGTTCGCACCGATGGTGCTGGCCGAGGGGCCGTACCCCACGAGGTGGACGCGTGGGTCCGCCACCGCGCGGGTGCCTTCGAGCCGGATGCCGCCGCCCGGCTCACGCAGCCGCAGGGGAGTGAGGTGGTCGAGCGCGGCCCGGAAACCGGTCGCCCACAGGATCACATCGGCATCCAGGTGCCGGCCGTCGCTCCACGCCACGCCGTCCGGGGTGATCCGGTCGAACATCGGCTGCCGGTCCAGGACACCGTCCGCGATGCCCTTCCGGACGGCGTCGTTGAGCGGCAGCCCGGTGACCGAGACCACACTGCGCGGCGGCAGCCCCTGCCGCACCCGCTCCTCCACCAGCGCGACCGCGGCCCGGCCCGCCTCCTGGTCGAACGGCCCTTCGCGGAACACCGGCGGCCGCCGGGTCACCCAGGTGGTCGCGGCCGCGTACGGGGCCAGCTCCAGCAGATGCTGGGTGCCCGAGGCGCCGCCGCCGACGACCACGACCCGCAGCCCGGCGAACTCCTCGGGCCCCGCGTACTGCGCGGTGTGCAACTGCCGTCCGCGGAAGGTCTCCTGGCCCGGGTAGCGCGGCCAGAACGGCCGGTCCCAGGTGCCGGTCGCGTTGATCAGCGCCCGCGTCGACCAGTTGCCCTCCGACGTCTCCACCAGCAGCCGCCCGCGTTCCCCCTCGCGCACCGCCCGCACGTCCACGGGCCGCCGTACCCGCAGGTCGAAGGTGCGCTCGTACCGGTCGAAGTACTCCCGGATCACCTCCGCCGAAGGCCGCGCCGGGTCGGCGTCCGTCAGCTCCATGCCGGGCAGCGCGTGCATTCCGTGCACCTTGCCGTACGTCAGCGACGGCCAGCGGAACTGCCAGGCGCCGCCCGGGCCGGGGGAGTGGTCCAGCACCACGAAGTCACGGTCCGGTTCGAAGCCGGTGCGCCGCAGGTGATAGGCGCCGGCCAGTCCGGCCTGACCCGCGCCTATGACGACTACCGCGACCTCGTGTGCAGCGTTCACGTCCCTCCCAACAGGGACCCGAGCGAGGATCTTCCCGGCCGCTCAGCGCCCACCCGCCGGCGGTTCGCGGGTCGAGGAGTCTCACGAGCTGGACCCGGAACGGCCCGGACTGCGGGGCGCGGTCGTGCCAGGGGTGTGAAACCCGGCGTGTGGGCCAGGATGGGGGCATGTCAGATGCCTTCACCACCCGAACGCTGACCGTCTCCACCGGCACCCGGGAGCGGGTCGTCGACCTCACCGGGGACTGCGAGGACTTCCTGCGGGAGGCGGCGGGCGGCCGCGACGGCCTCCTCAACATCTTCGTTCCGCACGCCACCGCCGGGATCGCCGTCATCGAGACGGGCGCCGGCAGCGACGACGACCTCCTCGCCGCCCTGCACACCCTGCTTCCCGCCGACGACCGCTGGCAGCACCGGCACGGCAGCCCCGGCCACGGCCGCGACCACGTCCTGCCGGCCGTCGTCCCCCCGCACGCGACCCTCCCGGTGATCGCCGGCCGCCTGGAACTGGGCACCTGGCAGTCCGTGTGCCTCGTCGACACGAACAGGGATAATCCGGAGCGTCAGGTCCGGCTGTCGTTCCTCGGGTAGCGGCACGGTAGGCGCGATATCCAGCACCCGGGAGACCCCAGTCGCCCCGGCTCTGCTTTCAGCGGGTCGGAGCCGGGTCTCTCATCCGTGAGAGGGAGGCCTTCCGTGCGTCCGGGGCTGCTGCAGCCGGGCCGCAAGTTCCCCCGGCAGGACGTCCCGGTTTGCCGGAGTCAGCTGGACGACCTCGATGTCGGCGCGCCGCTTGAGGGCGTCGGTGAACGGATCGCGGTGCGTGTGGACCGTGGCGACGACGTCGACCTCTGCGACGAACAGCGCGTCGACCGCGTGCCGGAACGCCGTGCACGCCAGTTCCATCCGACCCAGCTCGTCGATGAGCACCAGCCGCCCTGTTGCCTCCTCGGTTGCGGCCGGCCGAAGCGACGGCAGCGCCAGTCGTTCCATGACGCGCGGGTCGACGCCGTATTTGCCTACCCGTGGCGGACCGGGCAGGTCGACATGGGCGAGCACTTCCCGTCGGCCTGCCAGGGTCTCCAGGGCGAAACCGACGCGGGCGCCGGATTGCCGGATCTCCTCCGTGGTGAAGCCGGTGGCCGCGTGGGTGGGCAGCAGCGCGGCGAGCCGACGCATGGCGGTCGTCTTGCCCGCGCCAGGGCGGCCCTCGAGCAGGATCCTTGTCGGCACACCGCCATCTTCACCCCTGCTTCCCGAGGGAGTCCGGGTGGGCTCGGCCGAGCGGGGGTTTTGGGGTGCGGACCGGTGCCGGTGGCGCCGTTTGCGGGTATGGCGGCGCGCATGAGCGGAATTGAACTCAGCAGCACCGCGTTCGACGACAACACGGTGATCCCCCGTCGGTACAGCGGGGAGGGCGAGAACATCTCACCGCCCCTGACCTGGTCGGGGGTGCCCCACGAGGCCACGGAGCTGGTGCTCCTGTGCGAGGACCCGGACGCGCCGGGGACGACGTTCCTGCACTGGCTGGTGACCGGCATCGATCCGGGGACCACCGGGGCGGCGGAGGGCCAGAAGCCCCAGGGGGGCCTGCCGTGGCCCAACGGCTTCGGCCGCGTGGGCTGGGGAGGGCCGATGCCTCCACCGGGGCACGGGCCGCACCGCTACTTCTTCCGCCTGTACGCCCTGTCCGAGCCGCTGCCGCTGCACGACCACCCGGGCGTCGAGGACGTGCACCGTGCCCTGAAGGGCCGGGCGCTGGCCTCCGGCACCCTGGTCGGGACCTATCAGCGCTGAACGCGTCACCGCTGGTCATAGCCATGGGCGCCGTACAGCCGGACGAACCGGGCCGCGGTGACCGTCCTGCGGTGCACCAGGGTGTGGGCCCGCCGCTCGTACAGCTCGACACTCTCCTGCCCGCCCTGCCCGATGGGCTGGACGAGCCGGCCACCGGTGCGGAGCTGATCCACGAGCGGCTCAGGCACTCGCGGGAAGGCGGCGCAGACGATGACGGCGTCGTACGGGGCACGGGTCGGCATGCCGAGGGTCCCGTCGCCGAGTACGACCTCGGCATTGGCGACGCCCTGCCCGGCCAGCCGCAGGCGGGCCTCGTCGACCAGGTCGGGCCAGCGCTCGACGCTGACGACGTACGCGGCCGAGCGGGCCAGCAGCGCGGTCTGCCAGCCGTATCCGGTCCCGACCTCCAGGACCTGTTCGTCTCCGGTGAGGCCGAGAGCGGAGACCATCATGGCGATCAGCGAGGGCTGGGTGGTCACCTGCCCGTGGGGGAGCGGAACGGGCGTGTCCTGGTACGCGGATGCCACCTCGTCCGCGGGGACGAAATCCGCCCGGGGGATGCTCCGTACGGCCTCCAGGAGACGGGCGTCGGTCACGCCCACGGCGTGGGCCGCGCGGACCAGGTCCTCGGGGCTCCCTTCATGGGCCATCGGACCGTGGGGCCGTGGCGGTGGCGCCGGCGGCCCCGGTCGTGGTGCGTTCCACAAGCCGCGCGGCGTGATCGCGCTCGCCGCCCGACGCCGCCTCGTCGCTCACGTGCTCGGCGCCGTTCTCGCGGTACGCGTTGCGGTGCCGGTGAGCGGGGTCCGGTTCCGGCCGGGCGCAGCCCGGGCAGTCGAAGCCCTCGGTCCGGTCGAGGTTGAGCAGCGCCGGCGCCGCACGGCGGACCGCCGTCCGCTCCAGGGAGTACCGCAGCGGGTCGGCCACCGCCGGCAGGCCAGTCGCCCAGGTCTTGGGCGGGATGCTCGAGACGTCCGTCTCCTCCGCGCCGCTCCTGCTCCTGTCCATGTGCCCCATCCGCCGCTCGTACGCCGTGCTGCCGCTCCAGCCCAGTGTCGGCATGTTCCGCGTGCGGCGCGATCCGGGACGGTCGGGCGCGAGGAGCGCTCCGTGATCCGGGAGGCGCAGCGCGTCGGCGTCAGGACGTGGTCCCCGGGTCGCTGTACCGCAGCAGGGCGCCCACGCCCTCGTACAGCCTCAGTTCGTTCTCCGGTACGACGACCAGCTCGGCACCGGTGCCGACGAGGGCCCGGACGAGGGCCTCGTCGGCGCGTTCCTCGCGCGGGGCCCGCACGCCGAAGGACATCAGCTCCGCCTCGCTCAGGGCGAGCTGAGTGGGCTGGGAGCCCGTCCAGAGCCGCAGCGAAGACCCTGGCGGCCGGTTCAGCAGAAGTGCCGCGACCTGGCCGCGCTGGAGGGCGGCGACGGTGGCGGCGAGCCCGTCCGTCATGGGTCCGTCCAGGGCACGCCGGCCGATGAAGATGTCCACGAGTTCCCGGTCGTGCGCGGCCATGCGGCCGCGGAAGACGCCGTCGAGTTGCGGCTCCAACAGGGCGCGTCCGGTGTCGGTGGGGGTCCGGCCGCCCACGCGTACGACCTTGTCCCGCAGGGTGTGCGGCAGGCGGCGGATCAGTACGTTGCACGCCCACTCGTCCCCGCCCACGACGACGGCGTCGGCATGGGCGCGCCGCGCCCGTTCGTCCAGTCGGTGACCGAGCCGGAGGGAGGTGTGGTGCCAGGTCGCCACCGCGACCCTGCGGTGCAGCCGCTCACCCGGGGTGACGGTGGACACGGGCCAGGTGCCGGTCTCCGCCTCGAGAGTCACCCAGCCGTGGGTCTCGGCGGTCGGAAGGCCGCCGTAGTGGACGACCACGGCCATGTAGGGGATCTCCGGAACGTGCTGGGTGACCAGGGGCATCGCCTCCGGCAGGAGGCTGTAGCGCGCGGAGTCGTGCTCGGGCGGCCTGGGCAGCTCCCCGTCCAGGACGAGCGTGCCGTGGGCGGCGAAGATGGCCTGACCGTGCACCCCCGGCACCTCGGTGTCGGCACCGACCACCTCCTCCAGTACGTTGAGCAGCGCCCGGTCCGAGCCCTGACGGGACAGGCTCTCGCGCAACCGCCGCCAGCGCAGCGCGATCGCCCGCTCGGGATGCTCGACGTTTCGGGAGGTGTCCAGGTACACGGAGGCGAACGGGCCTGGCTCCGCGTAGAGGGGTGCAAGGAACGACAACCTCATCGCCACTCCTCGTCGATGGGTCTCCCTTCCTTTGATGATGCGCGCCCCGGGGGCGATGGGGCTCGACGATCACCCGTGGGAGCTGCGGCAGGCCTGTCGGCAGGGTCGGGGTTGTCTCGGCGGCCGCTCCGGGCGAGCCCGGGGCGGCTCGACGCCGAGGGATTCCGGTCCCGTCCTCCGCGGAAACAAATCGGGATAACCGGGCCGAGGGGAATGAATTTCCTCGGAGTTCTCGACACCGGCTGACGCACTGATCGCCGCTCCCGCCAGGCAGCGGCCTCATATCGCGGGTGAAACTGGTGCAGATGTGCGTTCCGTGCTAAACTGGCTGCTAGTTGCAGTTGTGGTTCCCGAAACTTCAAGTGCCTCGGCGACTGTATGTCGTCGGGCACTTTTGTATCTCCGGTGCTCATCCGGACGGGGTTCATCGTGGCAACGCAGGGGTTCACACAGTGTGGACCCCCGGGCACTGCCCCGAGGAGATATGACATGGCTACTGGCACCGTCAAGTGGTTCAACGCGGAAAAGGGCTTCGGCTTCATCGAGCAGGACGGCGGCGGCCCGGACGTCTTCGCCCACTACTCGAACATCGCCACCCAGGGCTACCGTGAACTCCAGGAAGGCCAGAGGGTGAACTTCGACATCACGCAGGGCCAGAAGGGCCCGCAGGCGGAGAACATCACTCCCGCCTGACGTCGAAGCGTATGAGATATCTGGGGCCCCGTCTTGCGGTGGGGCCCCAGGTGCCTGTTTTTTGTATTTCAGTGGAATTCTCTAAGTCTCACATTCGGCTCGTTCTTGCAATTCATCCGGCTCGTTCCCGTCGGGAATTCCTCGATGCGCGCCCTGCCGAGGAAGGTTCTCCATGAGCCGTTCAGCTCGCACGAACGACCGTTTCCGTCCCCAGGGTCAGGGGCGCCGCGGCGCCGGTCGAGGCGACACCGGACGCCGTCCCACCGCACCGCAGGGGGAGTTCGCGCTGCCGGCCACCATCACGCCGGCACTGCCCGCGGTCGCGACCTTCGGTGAACTGGACATGCCCGCCGAGTTGCTGAAGATGCTCACCAGCCTCGGCCTGAACGAGCCGTTCCCGATCCAGGCGGCCACGTTGCCGAACTCCCTCGCGGGGCGCGACGTCCTGGGCCGAGGGCGCACCGGATCGGGCAAGACGCTCGCCTTCGGCCTGGCCCTCCTCGTACGCACGAGCGGGCAGCGTGCCGAGGCGCGGAAGCCGCTGGCGTTGGTCCTCGTCCCGACGCGCGAGCTGGCCCAGCAGGTCACCGATGCGCTCGCCCCGTACGCCCGGCTGCTGAAGCTGCGGCTGGCCACGGTGGTCGGCGGCATGTCGATCGGCAGGCAGGCCGGCGCACTGCGTGCCGGGGCCGAGGTGGTCGTCGCGACTCCGGGCCGCCTCGCGGATCTCGTCGAGCGCAAGGACTGCCGTCTGGACCGGGTGAAGATCACCGTCCTGGACGAGGCCGACCAGATGGCGGACATGGGTTTCCTGCCGCAGGTCACCGAACTGCTGGACCAGGTACGTCCCGACGGCCAGCGCATGCTGTTCTCGGCCACGCTGGACCGCAACATCGATCTCCTGGTCCGCCGTTACCTCCATGACCCGGTCGTCCATTCGGTCGACCCGTCGGCGGGCGCGGTCACCACCATGGAGCACCATGTGCTGCAGGTGCACGGCGCCGACAAGTACGCCACCGCCACCGAAATCGCTGCCCGCGACGGGCGCGTGATCATGTTCCTGGACACCAAGCACGCCGTCGACCAGTTCACCAAGCACCTGCTGAGCAGCGGTGTGAAGGCCGTGGCGTTGCACGGTGGCAAGTCGCAGCCCCAGCGCACCCGCGCCCTGGCTCAGTTCAAGACCGGCGACGTCACGGCGCTGGTGGCCACCAACGTCGCGGCTCGGGGCATTCACGTCGACGACCTCGATCTCGTCGTCAACGTCGACCCGCCCAACGACCACAAGGACTACCTGCACCGCGGTGGCCGAACTGCCCGCGCCGGCGAGTCCGGCAGTGTCGTCACGCTGGTCCTGCCCGCTCAGCGCCGGGAGATGGCCCGTCTCATGTCCGACGCAGGCATCAGGCCGCAGATCACGCAGGTCCGCTCCGGCGAGGCCGCGCTGAGCCGCATCACCGGCGCCCAGGCTCCCTCCGGTGTTCCCGTCGTCGGCAGCGGGCCGGTCGCGGAGCGCCCGAAGCGCGGCGGTGCCCCCTTCCGCGGTCTCGGCACCCGTCCGGGGCGGGTCGGCGGCGGCGAGTCCCGTCGGTCCGCTGAGTCCCGCCAGATCGCCGAGGCCCGCAAGGCCGCCCGGGTCCGTCGTGGCGCATAGCCGGCAACGGTCCCCTCGTACGCTGTGTGCGTGACTCAGGCGGGCTTGCGCCACACGGAGATGTGCTTCGTGGAGTTCTGGGTGAACGGCGCCCCGTCCCAGTCCGCGACGCGTCGTTCCAGTTCGAGCCCCGCGATCCGTGCCATCAGGTCGAGTTCCGCCGGCCATGCGTACCGGTGCCGGGAGGCGCCGCGGCGGTAACGGCCGTCGTCGCCGTCGCGGGTGAAGTGGTGCGAGACGAGAACCTGCTCGACCAGATCGAAGGTGTCGAAACCGAGATGCCCCTCGGAGACGTCGAACGGCACCGCGACCTGCCCGGGCGGCAGGAGCCGCAGGGGCGGCACGCCCAGCTCGATGACGAATCGGCCGCCGGGCGCCAGGTGACGTGCGGCGTTCCGGAAGCACTCGACCTGCTCGTCCTGGGTGAGCAGGTTCGTGATGGTGTTGTAGACGAGATAGACCAGGGTGAACTCGCCGGGCACGGTAGTCGTGGCCATGTCGCCAAGGGTGACCGGGAGGGTGCTCTCGTCGATCTTGCGCCGCAGGACCGCCGCCATGGGCTCGGACAGTTCGATGCCCACCACCGGCACGCCGCGTTCCCGGAGCGGGACGCCCACGCGTCCGGTTCCGATGGCGAACTCCAATGCCCGTCCGTCTCCGGCGAGTTCGGCAAGGAAGGCGAGTGTCGGTCCGAGAACGGAGGCCGAGGACATCTCGCTCTCCTCCGTGTCGTAGCGGTCGGCCGTCGCATGGGTCCATAGCTCGCTGCTCGTCACGGGCGGCCACTTTGCCGGACACGGCGGGGCGATGTCGACGCATTTACCCTCCACCCTGCATACCTTCCACCCTGCACCGGTTCCTCGGCGAGGAACGTGCCGCGGCCGAGAACTGCGCACTACCGGAACACCCTCGACCGCACCTGCGCGCACAGGCGAGCCGGCGTCGCGTCAGCGCTGCGCCGGCACGTCCCAGCGGACGCGCAGAGCCGGGGGCTTGCGGAAGACCAGGCCTCTGGGCGCGGTGGGCGAGGCAGGGTCGAGCCGCAGGCCGGGGAGACGGTCGAGGAGTGCGAGGAGGCAGGCGCGGGTCTCCAGACGGGCGAGGTGGGCGCCCAGACAGAAGTGCGGGCCGTGCGCGAAGGCCAGCTGGAGGCGGGAGTTGCCCCGTCCCAGGTCGAAACCGTCGGGGTCCGGGAAGATCTCGGGGTCGCGGTTCGCGCCGGCGAGCGAGACGACCACCAGATCACCGCGCCGCACGTCGGCACCGCCGATCGTCACGTCTGCGGTGGCGTAACGGTCCACGACCGCCGCGGCGGGTTCCAGGCGGAGCGATTCCTCGATCGCCGCGTCGACCAGGCCTGGATGGGCGCGCACGAGGGCGAGTTGAGCGGGGTGTGCCAGCAGGTGCAGTACGGCGTTGGCGATCATGCCCTCGGTGGTCTCGATGCCGCCGAACATCAGCACGGCGGCGTTGGCGACCACCTCCGGCAGCTTCAAGCGCTCGCTCTCGGCCGCCGTGACCAGCAGCGACGCCTCACCACCTGCCGCGACCGTCGCCTCGACGCTTCCTCGCAGCTGGTCGAACGCCGCCGCCCCGGCGGGGTTCGCCGGCAGCCCGGCGGTGATGTCGGAGACCGCGCTCACGATGGCGTCGTACCAGGACAGCACCGCCTCGGCGTCCGCGCCGACCAGGCCCAGCGACTCGGCAACCACGGCGACGGCCAGCGGCCCGGCCACCTCCCGGCGCAGTTCGGCGCTGCCACGCGGCCGGATGCCGTCCACGAGGCGGGCGGCTTCCTGTTCCACGAACCCGGTGAACCGGTCGTGCACGTCTTGCGTGCGGAACGGGTCGGTGAAGGGGGCGCGGTGCCGCTTGTGCTCGGCGCCCTCCACGGAGAGCATGCTCGGACCGACCACCTGGGCGGTGGAGAAGCGGGGGTCGTCCACCGTGAAGGTCGCCGCGTCGCGCATCACGCGCAGCGCGAGATCACGCCGGGTCACCAGCCAGCCGTTCAGCACGGGGAGCCACGAAACCGGTTCGCGGGCGCGCAGCAGGGCCAGCCGGGGGTGCGGGTCGTCCTCCAACTCCCTGAGCGTGGTGGCGGAGCCGAGCGGAAAACGGCGCGCTGTCACCAAGGAAACTCCCCCTGCCTCGTCCTCGGAGATCCGGCCGCTCCGGAGCCCACTCAGAGCGTATGCGTCTGCGGAGGTGCGTCGAGCTGGTGGATCCTGCCGCCCTGGGACGCCGCTCACCGCACAGCGGGCACCGGCCCTCTCCGGCTCAAGGTCGCGTCCAGGTCCCGGTCCCGGGTGGGCCGGGCGACGGGACCAGGCCGAGCCGCTGGGCGCGCAGCACGGTGCCGACACGGTCACGGGTGCCCAGCTTGCGGTAGAGGTTCTCGACGTGCTTGTGCACCGTGCGGACCGAGATGCCGAGGCGGCGGCCGATGGCGTCGGCGGTGAGCGCGTCCGTGAGCAGCAGCAGAACGGTGGTCTCCCGGGGAGTCAACGCGCAGTCGGCCGCCCGCTGGTCCGGCGTGCCGTCGGTGCCGAGCGCCCGCCGCCATTCCTCCAGCAACCGCCGCTGCCGCTCGACCGCGGCCAGCAGTGGCTGCGCGCGCTCGGCCATGACGAGATGGTCGTCGGTGAAGTCCGTACCGGCGCGGTACACCAGGCATCCGGTGATGGGGGTCGTACTGTCGGGGAGCGGCACACCCAGGACGTGATCGACGTCCAGGACCTCATCGAGCAGGCGCGCTGTCGGGCTGTCCGGCCAGACGCGGCCCACCGCCCGGCCGGCGGTGACCGGGGTCCGGTCGGACCTGGCCGCGTAATGGTGGGCGAAGGGATAGCCCGAGCGGAACAGCCGCAGATCCGCGTCCTCGAGCCGGTCAAGTTCGACGGCGGCGGCGTCGGGTGTCGTACCGATCCTGCCCCGGCTCTCGCTCCAGTCGTCGAGTTTGTGGATGACCGCCTCGCCGCCGCACAGGTCCGCCAGGGCGGTGGCGAACATCGGCCACAGACGCTCGGGTTCCCGTTCGTGCAGCGCGGTCACGGCGACCGCCGTCATGCGCTCGTAGGCCTTGTCCAGCTCCACGTGTCCTCTCCGGTCGACGTCCCTTCCCAGTTTCCCTCGTCCGCGTACGTAGTTGTACGCATATCCCTGCCGCCTCGGGCTGTCGCACACTTCAACCGGGCGACAGGCCCGCCCGGACGCGGGGGGGGGGGGGGGGGGGGGGGGGGGGGGGGGGGGGGGGGGGGGGGGGGGGGGGGGGGGGGGGGTTTTGTGGTGGGGGGGGGGGGGAGGGGGGAGGAA
>NZ_JBVIIT010000006.1:346268-355048 GCF_055569615.1 Streptomyces sp. NPDC031379
CGACGCCCTCCTCCTCCCCCCTCACCACATCCCCCCCCCCCCTCTAGGCGAGGGGCCCCCCCCCCCCCCCCCCCCGCTGCGAGAGGCGCCGAGGGGCGCTCCAGGTCAGGGGCGCGAGTCTTCGGCGCGCTCGGCGTTCTTCTTCTTGATCCGTGCGGCTTCCTTGCGGACCTCGGCCTGGGTGGCTCGCTCCTTCTCCAGCCACTCGGGCCGTTCCTGCTTGAGCGTCTCGATCTGCTCGGTGGTCAGCGCCTCGGTGACCCCGCCGCGCGCGAGACCGGCGATGGACACGCCCAGCTTCGCGGCGACCACGGGGCGCGGGTGGGGGCCGTTCTGTCGCAGCTCACGCAGCCACTGAGGGGGATTGGCCTGCAGCTCGTTCAGCTCGGTGCGCGAGACCGCACCCTCCTGGAAGGAGGCGGGGGTGGCGGGGAGGTACACACCCAGCTTCTTCGCCGCGGTGGCGGGCTTCATCGTCTGGGTGCTCTGCTGCGAACTCATGAGGTCAAGGGTATCGGCCGTGTGCGGGCGGGCCGACCACGGCCGGTAACCTGGCCTGGTGACAGGCTCGGAGGAATCACCGTCGTTCCGGCTCGCGTACGTCCCCGGAGTGACACCCGCCAAATGGGTGAAGGTCTGGAACGAGCGCCTGCCCGGCATCCCGCTCACCCTCGTCCAGGTACCCGCCGCCGAGGCGCCCGAGCTGATGCGGGCCGGGGAGGCCGACGCGGGCCTCGTACGGCTGCCCGTGGACCGCGGCTTCTTCAGCGCGATCCCCCTGTACACCGAGACCACGGTGGTGGTCGTCCCCAAGGACCACCTGATCACGGCGGCGGACGAGGTCACCCTCGCCGACCTCGCCGACGAGGTCCTCTTCCACCCCCTCGACGACGTCTTCGACTGGGACAGCCCGCCCGGCGAGCCGGCCTTCGAGCGGCCCGCGACGACCCCTGACGCGATCGAGCTGGTGGCGGCGAACGTCGGCCTCCTCGTCGTCCCGCAGTCCCTGGCCCGCCTGTACCACCGCCGGGACCTCACCTACCGCCCGGTCGTCGACGCTCCTGAGTCGAGCGTCGCGCTGTCCTGGCCGGAGGAGGCCACCACCGATCTGGTGGAGGACTTCATCGGCATCGTCCGCGGCCGCACGGTCAACAGCACACGGGGCCGTACGCCCGCCGAGGCCGGGACGGAGCGGCAGCGCGGCCGGCCGGAGCAGGGGGGCGACCGGCAGAAGAAGCCCGCGCCCGCCAAGTCGGGGGGCGCGAAGGGGGCGGGTGCGAAGTCGGCGGGCCGCACCTCGCGCGGTCGTGCGGGCTCGGGGGGCGGCAAGCCGGCCAAGCGGGGGAAGCCGCGCAAAAGGTCCTGAGAGGGGGAGGGGGCCGGTGCTCGAGGGTGCCGAGGGCCGACCCCGGCAGGCGCCTCCGGCCTGAGCCCTTCGGCCGGGCCTCTCACGACCCGTGCGGGACCTTACCCGTGCGGGACCTTCTCCTCGGCCCCGCCCTCTCCGGAGCCCCGGCGGACCGCCTCGACGGCCTTCTCCGGTTCGGGGTGCACCTGGCGTTCCCGCAGGTCGGCGACCGCCAGCACCAGCGCGATCATGGTGAGCCCCACGGCGGTGAGCAACCCGAGCTGAATCGCCGTGGAGGGCCTCCCGTGGTTGCCGAGCTGCGCGAAGTACACCGCGCCCACGACGGCGATCCCGGCCGCCGAGCCGATGCGCTGACCCGTCTGCAGGACGCCGCCGGCCGCGCCGGCACGGTGCACGGGAACGCGGGTGAGCGTGAGGGTCGTGTTCGGGGAGACCGTCAGGCCGGAGCCGATGCCCCCGACGAGGAGCGGCAGCGCCGACGCCCATCCCACGCCCGGCCCGGGCACCAGCTGCACCGCGACGACCACCCCGAGCAGCCCCAACGCCACCCCGCACAGGCCGATGACGACGAGCTTGCGGCCGAAGCGCACGACCAGCCGGCCTCCGGCGGCGGCCCCGATCGCCGAGGCCGCCGCGAAGGGCAGCACGGTGAGGCCCGCCGTGAGCGCGCTGTATCCCACGCTGTTCTGCAGGTACAGGGTGTAGACGAAGAAGACCGTGGTGAAGCCGGCGAAGTACGTGAGGCTGATCAGAGCGCCCAGCGTGAAGGAGCGCAGCGAGAACAGGGCCAGATCGACCAGCGGTGCTCGCCCGAGCCGGCCCTCCCGACTCTCCCACGCCCAGAAGGCGCCCAGCAGCAGTACGGCCACCGGCATCAGCGCCCACTTCTCCCGACCGGTCCACTGCTGCTCCTGCACCAGGGGCAGCATCAGCGCGAGCACGCCGGAGCCGAGGAGCAGCACTCCGATCAGATCGAACGTCTCGTGCCGTCCCGCCGACACCGGGAAACGGGGCAGCAGCCGGAGCCCCGCGGCGAAGGCGGCCACCCCGATCGGCAGGTTGACGAAGAACACCCAGCGCCAGCCGTCGTCGGTGCCGACGGCATTGATCAGCAGGCCGCCCGCCAGGGGGCCCACCGCCGTCGACACCCCGATGACGCTGCCGAGCACGCCGAAGGCCTTGGCCCGCTCGGAGCCCTGGAACATCTGCTGGATCAGCCCCGAGGTCTGCGGCGCGACCATGCCCGCCGCCGTGCCCTGGATCAGCCGGAACAGCACCAGCCAGGAGGCACTGGGCGCGAGACCGCACGCCGTGGAGGCCACCGTGAACAGGGCGAGCCCGAACAGGAAGGCCTGCCGGCGTCCGCGCATGTCGCCCAGCCGGCCGGCCGGGACCAGCGCGAGCCCGAAAGTGAGGGCGTACCCGGAGACCACCCATGACTGGGCGGCCTCGGAGGCCCCGAGCCCGCGTTCCAACGAGGGCAGCGCCACGTTCACGATCGAGGTGTCGAGCAGCGAGATGAAGCCCGCGGCCAGACAGACCGCGAGCGCCTTCCACCGCCGGTCGTCGGAGGCGGGCCGGGCCTGGTCTGTGGTCATGTGGTCACGCTAAGCAGCCGCGGCCCGCCGCGCACGCAGAACCACCGCGCGGGTCACCCCCGAGACCTCTCCTGCCACGCGACGTCGCTCCACGTCACGCCCGACGACGCCGCACACCGCTCACGACGGCGCTCCACGTCACACCCGACGGCGCCGCACACCGCTCACGACAGCGCTCCACGCCACGTACGACGGCTCTCACGCCACGTACGACGCCTTCCGTGCCGTACGCACCACCGCCTCGCCGTCCGCCCGTCCGAGCCGCTCCTCGGCCACCCACGCGTCCACGACGTCCCGCACCCGTGCCAGGAGTGCGTCCTTGTCCCGGAACGGCGCTCCCGCCCACACCGCGTCCAGGAACGTGGTGCCATCGGGACGGGCCGGGTTGGCGACGCCGGAGTCGAGGCCGCCGAACACCACCCGGGGTTCGGACCGGCGGAAGTAGGCGTGTGCCGGGTCCTCGGTCCCCTCGAAGAAGGGGGCGAACTCGGTACCGTCCAGGATGTAGTGGAGTGCGGAGCCGGAGACCGGGGCCAGGGACGGCAGGAGGTCGCCGGACAGCGCGGCATTGCCGTACAGACCGAACTCCAGGTACTCCGTCGAGGAGTTGCGGCCGACCAGGTTGACCGGTCCGTGGAACAGTGTCTGGAGGGACGGGTCGTCCGGTGCCTTCTCGACGCGCAGCCGGAACGGCATGCTCACCCGGACGGTGTCCCCGGGGCGCCAGGTGCGGGAGACCGTGACATGGCCGTCCGGTGTCGAACCCTTCTCCACCACGCGCCCGTTGACCGTCACCCGGAAGCCACCGGTCGCCCACGCGGGCACGCGCAGCCGCAGAGCGAAGGCGGCACGGCCCCGCCCGCCGATGGTGAGCGTGCTGCCCTGCTCCCTGGGGAAGCCGGTACGCTGTGTGACGGTGATGCCCTTCGCGGCCCAGTCGAGCGTCGACGCACTGTAGAGGTTCACGTAGAGCGTGCTGCCGTCGGCCGCGGCGAAGTACACCGAGTCCTGGTACTTCGTGGCGCTCTCCATGCCGGTGCCCTCGCAGCAGGTCGTGCCCTGCTTGGGCGTGTAGTCGCGGACATGACCGGGTGTCAGCCCGATGAAGTAGGTGACGAGCGGTTTCTCGGCGTCCGGCCTGTCCTGCCTGCTGCCGAGGACCTGGTTGTACAACGCCCGCTCGTAGTAGTCCATGTAGGCCGGGTCCTGTTCGTGGAGGAACAGCGAACGGCTCAGCTTCAGCATGTTGTACGCGCAGCACGTCTCGGCGTCGGTCGCGGAGAGGGTCCCCGCGATGACGTCCCGCGCCTTCCAGAACTCGCCCGTGCTGGTGCCGCCGATGCCGTACATACGGTGCGGTACGACCATGTGCCAGAAGTTCTTCGCGGCGGTCAGGTAGCGCTGCTCGCCGGTCGCGTCGTACAGCCGGACCAGACCCGTGAAGATCGGGATGTGCTGGTTGGCGTGGAGGCCGTCGAGCACGTCGGTGTCGGCGGCGCACGCGTCGATCAGCCGCTCGAGGTCGAACAGGCGGGCCAGCGCGAGGTGCTCGGGCCTTCCGGTGCGGTCGTGCAGATCGCAGATCGCCTCCACGATCCCGCCGTACTCGCCGCTGGAGAAGATCCCCCACATGCGCTGGAGCGTGGCGGCGGGCAGCCGGGACAGCCGTGCGTGCATCCAGTCGCCCAGACCCGCGGCGAGGTCGAGCGCCCGCGCGTCGCCGGTGGCGAGGTGCGCGTCCAGCAGCCCGCGCAGAATCTTGTGCGCGGTGTAGTACGGCGCCCATACCTTGGTGTAGTCGCTGCTCGTCATCGACTCCAGCAGGATGAACTGCGTCTCCGGGTAGGCCGCGAGGAACCCGGGATGGCTGGGCCCGCCCCAGGTGCGGCGCAGGGTGGCGGTCAGGCCGCGCCCGGAGGAGTCCGACAAGCGCGAGCCGGACGTCTCGTCGAAGCGGTACGACACCAGGTCGCCGGGCCCGGCGGAGGTCTCGGCCGCCCGTGCGCCCTGCAACTCGGCGACCTCGGCCGCGCTCAGTACCCGCGACCAGATCTGGAACTCCTGCAGCGCGCCCGCGAAGACCGGGTCGGCGGCGTAGTGCGAGCGGCCCAGCCAGTGATCGGCGAGGGTGCCCAGGGCCGCCGGGGTGAGCGTCATGCCGGTGTCGCGGGCCACCGCGGTGCCGTTGACGTAGAGGGTGCCGGTGCCGTCCCCGAGCGTCACCGCCAGATGGCTCCACTCGTTCAGCGGCAGCGGAGCGGTCCCGTTCAGCCCCTGCTCGCCGCCCGTGCCGGAGACGGTGACCGCGAACCTCGGGACGCCGGCCGCGTTGCGCAAGGCGAGATACAGATACCGGGTGGTGTCGTCGCCGAAGTCCAGCACGCGGGCCCAGTCCGCCTGGTGCGTGGGCTTCACCCAGGCGGACAGCGTGACCGCGGCGGTGCCGCCCAGCACCCCGGCGGGCAGGTCGACGTACTGGCAGGAGCCGCGTGTCCGCTCGACGGCCGAGCCGAACCACCCGTCCGCCGACAGCACGACCGGGTCCCGGCGCAGTGCCTCCCGGGCCTCCGTCAGCGCGCCGACCATGGTGCGGATCCGCTCCGCGAACACCTCCTCGCCCGTGCTCGCGTATGCCTGCGCCAGCATGGTCAGGAAGTGCCCGGTGTAGTGCCCGCGCAGGTTGCCGTTGGCCTCGCCGTCCAGCCCTTCCCAGCCGCCGGGCGCGACCGCCCCGCCCGTGTCCAGGCCCGCGTTGGCGCGGAAGACCTGGAGCAGCCGGTTCACGTCGTAGCCCCGGGCGTGGTCGAGCATCAGCGCCCGCTTGTCCGCGAACAGCCCGGGACCGAGGGTCACCTCACCCAGCGCGAACGGCCGGAGGGAGCCGGCGGGCGGGGTGCCGGTCGCCGCGGCCGGGGCCCCGGCGGGTGGGTGGCCGGTCGCCGCGGCCGGAGTCAGACTCGTTCCGGTCGCCGCGGCGGCGAGTGCGGTCGCCTGCAGAAGGGTGCGTCGCGAGAGGGGCGGGGCCATGTGCTCCTCGATTCCCGTGTGTTCGGCATTTCGGACGACGTTCGACAAGTCGCCCAGAAGATAGGGAAGGGGTGGAGGGGCGTCAACGGTACTGACGGGTAGCTTACGGCTGGCTGACGGGTGCGGAAGGTGCTCAGCGTGATCCGGCCATCTCCCTCAGCCAGGCGTACGCGGACTGTGCCGTGAACTCGCCCTGGCCGCCGCGCAGCAGCAGGGCCGCGGTGGCGAACCCGGGCGCGTCCGCCTGTGCGGCCACGTACGGGACCGCGATGCAGCGCATCCCGGCCGCGTGCGCGGCGGCGGCGCCCGGTGCCGCGTCCTCCAGGACCACGCAGTCGGCGGGGGCCGCCCCGAGCCGCCGGGCCGCCTCCAGGAAGACGTCGGGTGCCGGTTTGCCGTGCCGGACCTCGTCGGCCGACACGGCCGTGCGCAGGAACGCCTCCAGGCCGGTGCCCGCCAGGATCGCGGCGATGGCCGCCGGGGAGGAGCCCGAGGCGACCGCCGTCGGCACCCCCTCGGCGGCCAGCAGCTCCACGAACTTCCGCATCTCCGGGTACGCGCGCGTGCGGCTGCGGGCGAGCCCCAGGTGGCGCCGGTTCGTCGCGTCCAGCAACTCCTCCACCGAGGCGTGCAGGCCGTAGCGCTCGCGCCAGATCGCCACCGACTCCCGCGTGCTGATGCCGACGTAGCTCTCGTGGTCCGTCCACGTGAAGTCCGGGACGCCGTGCTCGGCCAGGGTCTGCCGACTCGCCTCGTAGTAGTTCGGCTCGCTGTCCACCAGCGTTCCGTCGAGATCGAAGATGACCGAGAGGGCGCCGAGATCGCTCATGCGGTCCAGGATGCCAAGCGTCAGGCGCGGGCCGCCCGGCCGACGGACTCCACCAGTGGCAGCAGCCGGTACGTGACGCGCTCGCGCAGCGCCACCTCGGTGCGGGTGCGCACCACGCCCGGGAGGCTGATCAGCTTCTGGATCACGTCCTCCAGATGGGCGTTGTCCCGGCCCACCACGCGCGCGAGCAGGTCTCCGCCACCCGTGATGGAGAAGGCTTCCACGATCTCCGGCACGGCCGCCAGCGCGTCGCCCACATCGTCGAGGTGGCCCTGGGTGACCTCGATGTGCACGAACGCCAGCACCGGATGGCCCAGGGCGGCGGGGGAGAGGGACGGACCGGTGCCGGTGATCACACCCTCGCGTTCCATGCGGTCCAGGCGGGCCTGCAGTGTGCCCCGGGCGACACCGAGGATGCGGGCGTACTCGCGCACGCTGGTGCGCGGCTGCTCCAGGAGCAGTCGCAGGATACGGGTGTCGAGTGCGTCCACGGCCATGATCTACGACTGTACCAATGGCCCAGCCACCCTGGCCTGGCGTCTTCCGCCCGACCTGGTCCGTTGGCATTACCGCCGACACGGGTACGCACGCATTCCAGGGCCAATGGCTCAGTGATTCGGACAACACTTGAGCCAGTGACCTCGATGGTGCTCTCATGGACAGGTCGATGGCGCTGCGGACCCCCGCGGCGCCTTTTCTGTGCCGGTGTTCCCAGGGGAGGGCAGCAGTGCTGAAGAGGGTGTTCGTGGCTCCGGACCCGGGGCGGGCGCGGTTGCGCTTCGCCGCTCGGGCCGTCCTCGGCATCGGACTGGCCGTGGTGGTCTGTCTCCTGGCCGGACACTCCCTCGCCGGTGCGGTCACCGGCGGCCTCGCCGCGCTGCTCGCGCTGTTCACCGTCGCCGACCCGACCGTGCGCGGACAGGCGGTCACCACCGCGCTGCTGCCCGCCGTGGGCCTGCCGGTGCTCGCCGCCGCGGCCGGACTGCACGACCGGCCCGTGGCGCGCGACCTCGCCTTCCTGGCCGTCGTCGGCGTCGGCGTGTACGCCCGCCGCTGGGGTCCGCGCGGACACAGCCTCGGCGTGTTCGCCTTCATGACCTTCTTCGTGGCCCAGTTCCTGCACGCCACCACCGGCCAGCTGCCCGAGCTGTACGCCGCCGTCCTGCTGTCCGTGCTCAGCGCCGCCCTGGTCCGCTTCGGCGTGTGGTGCTACGAGCGCCGGCTGCCCCCGGCCGCCGCCCCCGCCCCGCCCGCCGGGACCGGGCTGGCCCGGGTCACCACCCGGCAGGCGGTCCAGGCGACGGCGGGCGCCGGCTTCGCGCTGGTGGTGGGCCAGCTGGTGTCCGGACAGCGCTGGTACTGGGCCGTCGGCGCCACCTGGTGGATCTTCGTCAACACCGCCTCGCGCGGCGAGACGCTGGTACGCGGCTTCCGGCGGGTTCTCGGCACGGTGATCGGCATCTGCCTGGGCTTCCTCGTCGCCGTGCCCGTGCACGGCGCGCCCGTCCCCACGGCCGTCCTCGTCGCGGTCGCCGTCTTCGGCATCTTCTACACGGCCGCCCTCTCCTACACCTGGATGATGCTCTGGGTGACGGTGCTCGCCGAGATGCTCTACGGCCTCCTCGGCGTCCTGAGTCCCGGCCTGCTCGCGCTGCGCCTCGCCGAGACCGGCGTGGGAGCGCTCGGCGCCGCCCTCGGCGTGCTGTTCGTGCTGCCGGTCACCACGCACGCCACCACCGACGCCTGGATCCAGCGCGCCCTGCGCTGCGTCCACACCTGCACGGCCGAGGCCGCGGCCCGGCTCGCGGGCTCGGCCACGGCCGACCCGGGGGGGGGGGGGGGGGGGAGGGAGGAGAGGGGGGGGGGGGGGTGGATCTGAGTGGTGTCTCTGGTTTTTCCGGTGCGCACAAGGCCCTATCGCAAACAGCGCGTACACAGCAGCCCTTCCTCCCGCCCC